>NZ_JBALEQ010000121.1:0-171766 GCF_036917775.1 Nostoc sp. | reverse complement strand
GAGTGCCGCTAGGTTGTTGAGACTAATGGCGACATCTGGATGTTCTTCACCCAGCAGCTTGCGCCTGAGTGCCAAAGCTTGGATGTAAATGGGTTTGGCTTCGCTGTATCTGCCTTGGAAACGGTAGAGTGCCGCTAGGTTGTTGAGACTAATGGCGACATCTGGATGTTCTTCACCCAGCAGCTTGCGCCTGAGTGCCAAAGCTTGGATGTAAATGGGTTCGGCTTTGCTGTATCTGCCTTGAGAGTAGTAGAGTAACGCTAGGTTGTTGAGGCTAATTGCGACATCTGGATGTTCTTCACCCAGCAGCTTGCGCCTGAGTGCCAAAGCTTGGATGTTAAGGGGTTCGGCTTCGCTGTATCTGCCTTGGGAGTAGTAGAGTAACGCTAGGTTGTTGAGGCTTTGTGCGACAAATGGATGTTCTTCTCCCAGCAGCTTGCGCCTGAGTGCCAAAGCTTGGATGTTAAGGGGTTCGGCTTCGCTGTATCTACCTTGGAAATGATAGAGTGTCGCTAGGTTTTTGAGACTTTCTGCGACATCTGGATGTTCTTCACCCAGCAGCTTGCGCCTGAGTGCCAAAGCTTGGATGTAAAGGGGTTCGGCTTCTCTGTATCTGCCTTGGTAGTAGTAGAGTACCGCTAGGTTGTTGAGACTTTCTGCGATATGTGGATGTTCTTCACCCAAGCGCTTTTTAGTGACTTCTAAACACTGCTCATACCAAGGTAAGGCTTGGTTATATAAACCTTGAGCTTCATAAAATTTAGCGTTGCCGAGGAAAGGCCAAAATAAATCATCATCGCTTAAGTATTGAATCAGATTATTCGCTACTTCAGCTATATGAGGTATGGCAGGGGAAACAGCAGTGATTTGCTCAAGGGTGGGAGTTTCAGGAATATCTTTGGCAACTGCTACTATTACCCGGCAAAGAGAAAGCTTTAATTCCTCCCCCTTATCTAAACCTGTAAGCTTATATTGAAAAAACTCCCGCAACAGTGGATGCAGTTGATAGATTCCCTCACCTTTGCGCTGGAGTAAATGCAGATTCAGCAAGCGATCATCTCTAATTTCTTCTAAATCTTCGGCATCTTCTTCTAGTAAACACTGTTCCACCAACTTCCAAGGTATAGGTGCGGCGGCAAATAAACTCAATAAACAACCCAATTGTTCATCGTCGTCCTCTAATTCTTGCCAACTCAACTCAAAGGCTGCTAACACACCACCTTGTGCTGTCATGTCAGCTTCCGACTTAGATTTAGAGAGGGAACGCTCATCTAATCGCTCCTTCTCCAACCGTCGCAACATTTCTGCTAAGGATAAATCCTCTTTCCTTGCCAAATATCGCCCAACTAATTCCACACCCAAAGGTAAATATCCCAGCCATTCACACAACTGATTTGCTAAAGCTAATTCTTTTTCAATTCGCCCCGGTGTTTCTTTGAGTAAAGACTTTAATAACTCCAGCGCCGCTTCTGGTTGCAGCACATCCAAAGATAACTGTGCGATGCGTCCCAACTTCTGGCGCGTAGTCATCAACACTTTAAACCGAGAAGGTAGCGACTGTAAGTAAGGCTTAACTTGCTCGTAGTCACTGACATCATCCAGCACTAGCAGCACATCACCTTCACGCCAACGCCGCCAGCAATATTGCACTTGCGCGAGTAAATCAAAATCTTCTGGCGGGTTTAAATCAAGCTGCGTTCTGGCAAACTGCACAACTTGAATGCCCACATCCCCAGTTTTTGCCAGCAACCAGCAAAGCCCACCGTTGTATATTTCGCGGTGCTGGATTGCATATTGTAAGGCGAGTTCTGTTTTACCAACTCCACCCATCCCTGCTATTGCTGCGTAGGCGTAGCCCGTCGTAGACATCGCAACTTGTTTATTATCCTGCAAAAGTTGGTGAAGATTTTGCAATTCATCTTCACGCCCGACAAATTCCACCACCCCACTCAGGGGCAAATTTTGCGGTATTTCAGTAGAGGGATTTAACTTTGCCCGTTCCCGTTCAGGCGGCTGTAGTCAATCAGGAGAATTCTGATGGTAATTGATAGTAATTGGGCTATTGTCTACGCCTTGAAAGGTGGGAGCTTTACTATCAATACTTTGAAAACCTTGGCCACCGTAAACATTCTGGACATTTTTACCTTGAACTTTGTCAATATTAATTTCCTGGTGAATTTCTTTAGCAAGGCTTTGAACTTCTTCGCCAAATTGGGGATAGCTGTCCATTTCAACCTGTAGGTAGGCAGCAACCAAGTTCAAATCTTCCTTAGAACCTTGTTCAGCCTTTATTAAGGCTTCTTGCACTTTCGGTTTACCCTGAAACTTATCCCAAATTTTTTGACGCAGCAGTTTTAGCTTGTCCAGTGTACCTTCTGTTATCTTCTCTACGGTTTTTTCTATAGCTTTTGTGATTACCAAAGTTGCGATCGCAGCTGCTGTCAGCGATACTGGCTCCATAAGTTTCCCAAAATATACGAGATTTTACTTATGGTTCTCAGTTTAACGCTTCCTAATCATAGAAGGTAAATCATAGCCCCTCCTCGCTACACACTAGACAAGCGAGGAGGGGCTAAAAATCTCTTCAAGTCCCCCAATTTATCGGGGGATTTAGGGGGATCTAAAAAATTAGGAGGCTAAACGAGTAGTTTGAAAACACGCCCTACCCCTGAAATAATGGCGATCGCTAATCTACAATCCCATTGAGTATAAAATTATCTTGTCATGTAACTTATCAGGCAAAATATGCTTTAACACTGCTCCAAGTTTGGCATCTGAGCCAACCAGATAGCGTGTCTTGGGTTGTTTTGCAGTCAGCGCATGAACAACAGTC
This sequence comes from Nostoc sp., assembly GCF_036917775.1. Lineage (GTDB taxonomy): Bacteria > Cyanobacteriota > Cyanobacteriia > Cyanobacteriales > Nostocaceae > Nostoc. The sequence continues at coordinate 168,933 of NZ_JBALEQ010000121.1, read as the reverse complement.
TGAGCGACAATATCCGCAGAAATTCCCTTAGATGCGAGAATCTGCATTTTCTTGCGGACAATATTCATCGCTTGACCGTAGAGATTTTGTGCCGATTGTGGTAAATCATACTGTGCTACTTCCGATTGACTTAGGGACTTTTCCCAAATTGGGGTAGCGATGGAACCAGGTTCAATAATTGAAACCGAGATTCCCCAAGGACGTAATTCCATCCGCATGACATCAGTGAGTGCTTCCAAGGCAAACTTAGAAGCATTGTAAGCTCCTAAGAACGGCGTAGGACTCCTACCAGCAATGGAACCCATATTGATAATTCGACCCCGACTTTGGCGTAAAAGCCCAAGAAATGCTTGTGTCACAGCTAATTGTCCGGTGACATTAACCTGCATCTGGTGTTGAAATTCTGCGATCGCTAATAATTCTAAAGGCCCAGGGATAGCAATTCCGGCATTATTCACTAAACCTAAAATTCCAGTACCACCGACTTCATTTGTTACCTTATCAACGGCAGCTGCGATCGATTCAGCATCAGTAACATCTAAAAAAATCGGAATCAGTCTTGGTGATCCTTTCTGCTTAAGTGTTTGAGCATCAATATCTTGACGCACGCCAGCAAAAACAGAGAAGCCCAACTGGTCTAAAAGCAAAGCACACGCTTGGCCAATTCCTGTTGATGCTCCCGTAACCACCACTGTACGTTGATGTTCTACAACCATTAATTTTCTTTTTTTATAATTTGGACTACCAATTCCCAATTCCCAATTTCCCATTCCCAATTGGCAATTCCCAATTAGTATCAATCTTTGCAAGTACCAGCCCGAAGACAATCTTCGGTTTGGTCATCTCTAGCTGATATTTGCCAAGGTAATATGCGTGACGGAGCATTTGTACTGTAAGCAATTAGAGCAGCTATTATCGGAGGCTGGTTTTTGAAAATTGTCACATCACTACTAAGACTATTACTTAGTCCAACATTGTATAAATAAACAGGCAATACCATAATGACAATGCAAATTGTCCGTTTCATACTCAACCTCAGCTAAAAATTTCCGATTGCGCTATGTATGTATAGATGCCACCTTGATGAACCGGATTTTTAAAACTGAGTATTATATGTTGATGTTGTGTGAATTTACCCAGCACTACTAGTAGTGTCTCAACTTGAAATTGATGGGTAGACAATCTCTTCGCAAGGATTTTAGCTCTTATTCTTGCACTAAAATGCTTACCACAAACCATCAAAACAAGTTAGACACACTACTAGCCGCAGAGACGTGATTTTTAAATTATCAGTTCCACCCTTTTTTTAGGTTAGGCATTGCCTACAAGATGGCTTCCTACTAACTTATGCAGATGCAACCCTAAAAAACAGGACAAAAAACCCACAGCAGCCAAAAACATATCTTGGTAGCTGCATTCCCCGGATAAAATAATGAAGAGTGCTGAGTTTCAAGTTATGAGTAAAAAATGTTGCTCATTACTCAACACTCAGTTATAAATGTTGCCTACTAGCTGACTCATGCCGCCTTTACAAGACGTAGATACTGTAAACGTTCCCAACATCGATCCAGAAGGATATGGCAATTCAGACACAGATCCTCTTAATGAGTTGCCCGATGAAGTCGAAATGTCCCTTTTCGACCACCTAGAAGAGTTACGACAGCGCATTTTCTATTCGCTGATTGCCGTAGCGATAGGTATTATTGGCTGTTTCTTTGCCGTTAAGCCGATTGTCCAACTGCTTGAGGTTCCAGCGCAAGGAGTAAAATTTCTCCAACTTGCACCCGGAGAATATTTCTTTGTCTCCTTCAAAGTTGCAGCCTACACTGGCTTAGTACTTTCTAGTCCTTTCATTCTTTACCAAATTATCCAGTTTGTACTTCCAGGATTGACTCGCCGCGAACGCCGTTTACTGGGGCCTGTAGTTTTGGGTTCGAGTGTACTGTTTGGTGCGGGTTTAGTATTTGCTTATTTACTCCTTATCCCCGCAGCTTTAAAATTTTTCATCAGCTATGGAGCAGATGTAGTTGAACAACTTTGGTCGATAGATAAATATTTTGAATTTGTGCTGCTACTTTTATTCAGCACTGGTTTAGCATTTCAAATTCCCATCATCCAATTGTTACTCGGTAATTTGAATATTGTCTCATCTGAACGGATGGTTTCTGGTTGGCGTTACGTGATTATGGGAGCAGTGGTTTTAGGAGCCGTGCTTACACCTTCGACTGATCCTCTAACTCAAAGTCTTTTGGCGGGAGCCGTTCTAGGGCTTTATTTCGGTGGTGTTGGGCTGGTGAAGCTTACAGGTAAATAACATTTGGAACAAGTAATATAGAATAGGTAAAAAATTTTAATCCCAGCGTTGGCTTACCAGTTATACAGAATTCAGAATTGAATTCTGGCAACTAATGCCAATATTTATTTTTTGTTAAGTTACGAGGCGTTTAGTACGTTTATGCTCATACATGAGCTTGTCAGCTTGTTCTAGCAATTGTTCTAGTGAAACGTTTTCATGCAAAGCACATTGGGTAGCACCAACACTTATGGATAGTTGATACGAGTAATTATGCTCTTGATTAAAGCGCTCAATATTTACTTGCAATCGCGGAGAAAATTCGTCTGTATTATCGGGGGAGCAGACAGAAACAAATATGACAAACTCATCTCCTCCTATACGGGCAATAATATCCGACTCACGGAAGCTTTGTTTTAGTAATTGGGCTGTGTCAACGATCGCTCTGTCTCCTATTTCATGCCCTAGAGAATCATTAATCTGCTTTAAACCATCTAAATCAACAAACAAAAGACAGCAAAATATTTCTGTGCGTCGGGCAATTTTGAATTGATGATTTGCCAGCCAAAAGAAACCACGTCGATTATATAATCCTGTCAATTCATCAGTTAAAGATAGCTGCCTTATCTCTGCTTCAGCTTTCAGGCGTTCCTGAATTTCATGCTCTAGACGTTGATTTTGCTCAAGAAGTTGTTGATGTTGCTGTTTGATGAGTAGCTGATTTCTGACTCGCATTAGCACTTCAAGTTCTTGAAATGGCTTAGTGATATAGTCTTTTCCACCCAGTTCAAAAGCCTGCACTTTATCATTAATTTGGTCAAGGGCACTAATAAAAATAATCGGAATTTTCTCTGTTGTTTTTGATGCTTTCAAATGTTGACAAACTTCATAGCCATTCATTTCGGGCATATTGATGTCAAGCAGAATTAGATCCGGTGGATGTCGCTCGGCGGCTTGTAATGCCATTCTCCCATTGATGGATTTACGGATGGTATAACCCTCCAACTCTAGTATTTTGGCTAACAACCGTAGATTATCGGGGGTATCGTCCACGATGAGGATATTCGTTTCCGAAGGGGATTTAAGTAAATGAGGCATAATCTTTTTACTGAGTTTGGGTGAGAGTTGCGATCGCCTCCAACTCGAAATTATCCACCAAATATGTCAGAGCATTGGCGAGAACTTGCTCCTGGTTAGGGATTTGAGTGATGAGATTGTAGAGTTCGGCATCGTTAAGATCCAAAGCTGCTTGATGCACCTGAATAATCCACTTTGGCGACATTACCTGTAAATCTTTGGCGGTTAGGGATTTCTGAAGTAAAGTTTGCTGGTCTAACCCTGATAAAGCTTCTTCGCGGTAGCGGTAGCGGACTCCTAAGTATTGTCTAATCTTCTCAAATAAGATAGCTTCTACAAATGGTTTGTTGATGTGGTCGTTGCAGCCTACTTGAATGCTGGTAGTGTAATCTTCCTCAAAAGCATAAGCTGTCAGCGCGATAATCACCACATCTTTACCTGCTTCCCTCTCTCGAATTTGCCGAGTAGTTTCGTAGCCATCAATTCCCGGCATTTGAATATCCATTAAAATCAGGTGGGGCTGCCATTTTTCCCAGAGAGCGATCGCCTCATTTCCGTTCTCGGCAGCACAAACCTCGAACCCAACTGATTCCAATAGCCTGACAAGCAACTGACGATTTTCTCTAACGTCTTCCACCACCAAAATGCGATAAGTGGGCTGTCCGGGTTCGAGACCGATAACAGTGCGAGTTGTGTCTGAGGCGATGATATCCACTGACTTTGCCAAACTCAGTAAAACCTCACAAATAAAAGTTGACCCCTGATTCAGGGTGCTTCGCACTGTAATATCACCACCCATTAAACGGGTAAACTGACGGCTAATCGATAAGCCTAAGCCTGTACCTTGATTCTGGCGACCTCGTTCTGTTTGCATAAAGGCTTCAAACACAGTCTCTAGGTCAGACTGAGCGATACCACATCCAGTATCTTCAACTTCTACTTGAAGGGTAATGATTGGTTTGAAATCATTGGTATCTATTGAATCAAGTGAGTTGATGCTGCCCACTTTCCCAGTCAAAGCTTGTAATCGCAGCATGACACTGCCTGTTGTCGTAAATTTGATCGCATTGCTTAACAGGTTGAGCAAAATTTGGCGTAGTTTTGATTCGTCACCATATACATAGCGAGGAACGCTAATATCCTGTTCTATTCTTAGATCAATTCCTTTATTTAAAGCTTTGAGGGAAACCATATCTCTCATGGAGTGGATTAGCTGATGCAAATCGAAATAATTTTCCGTTAGCTGTAACTGACCCGCTTCAATTTTAGACATTTCCAATACATCATTGATCAAGGTTAGCAAGTGTTCTCCACTACGGCCAATGATGTCTAAATCTTCTTGAAACTCAGATGGAATCTTGTCGCTGCGGTTCATCAACTGAGTAAATCCCAAAATGGCATTGAGAGGAGTTCGCAGTTCGTGACTCATTTTTGCAAGGAACTGGCTTTTGGCACGGTTAGCGATCGCAGCTTGTTCTGCGGCTTGTTCTAGGGCTATCTGGGAAAACTCCAACAGTGCCAACATCAGCGTATTTCGCATCTCACTAGCGGCTTCTAGTTCGGCCATTTCCCAAGGCAAGGAAGTTTCTCTCACGGTTTCTTTCCACAGTTCAAAAGACTTTCGGGGACACAATTCCATCTCTCCAATTTGATTGATTTTCACCGTATCCTGGGGGTTGCCGACCCAATTCACTGTCTGGATTTGCTCTGGTCGAAACCAAATAATGTGGTAAGACTTTTGTTTAACATGATTGAATAAAATTGAAATTGCGAGGATGCCGCTAGCTTGATCTTTAAATGCCTTCGCTTCTGGATATAAACGTGAGAGGGAATTGGTAGCAAACACTTGTTTCCCCTGATGTTGCACCAACCACGTCACTAAATCCTGCACTTGGGCGATCGATGGCGTTTGACCAACTAATGTCAGATGACCGTCAAGTGAAATCGCCGCTCCTTGAGCATGAACTAGCTCCAGCAATTGAAAAGTATTTCGGCTTAACACTTGCTCAATCAAATTGGACTCTTGCAATAATGTCTGTTGCAGTTGATCCTGAATTCTTTTCACCCGTGTTCGGTAAAAATGCAATTCTTGTTCTTGCTTATGCACCAGTTCAATTGAGGCAAACTGTCCTAAAAATTCACAGGCTTTGCGAGTTTCATAATCCACTAGTTTCGGGCTGGAGTGGTGACAGGCAATTAATCCCCAGAGGCGTTTGTCGTCGAGCAACGAAATCGTCATCGACCCAGCAACCCCCATATTCTGTAAGTATTCAATGTGATAGTGAGACACTCCTCGTAACACAGAATTACTCAGATCCAGGGGTGTATCCGTCAGAGGATGGTTACTGGGAATCAGGGGGATTGGAGTGTAATTGACATCAGGAATGAATCGCATCCACTTGCGGCAAAACAACTTGCGGGCTGGCGCAGGAATATCTGTCGCCATATAGTGCAGTCCCAAGTAGCTTTCTAAATGCCTCTGTTTCTGCTCCGCAATCACCACACCACTATCGTCTGCCTTAAAGCGGTAAACCATCACCCGATCAAACCCAGTCATTGCTTTTACATCTCTGGCAAGGGCTTTAGCCATACTTTTCAGGTTAGTGGCATTACGGAGATTGGCGATCGCCCCTTGCAGGCGGTGATAGAACTGGGTTGAATGGATGCTGTTGCTCGATTGCTGAGGTTCTAATTCCAGGATCAACCCATCTATCATCCGGTACATCACACCTGTAAATGTCTGATTTTTCCGTTGCCAATCAGTCTGAGCAACCCTCCGCCGCGTTTTTAGCTCAAACGGATTGCAAAGCTCCAGGTTATCTTGAGCTAGATATCCAGTAAGTCGCTGCACTTGATCGTTAGAAAATAACCGTTGCAATGGTTGACCCAGCAATGCTTCTGCCGAAATCCCAAAAAACTGTTCCACATTTTCACTAATCTGCAAGATTCTCAAGTGTGGCTCTTGCAGCATCAACAAGATTCCATGCGGTTGAATATAGCCGGGAGCATACACCGATTCATCACTGCACACTTCTAAAGCCGTTAGTAATGAAGGGGTCAGCGAGTCGAGTGAGATCGGATTTGGTAACTGCATAGCTAAGATAAGCGGTTTTGGAAATCAAAAAGTTGTGAATATTAAGTTAAAAATTCAGACAAGGATAATTGCCTGGAATTAGTTTAATTAGCTATTACCAGAAAGGGAAAAGGAAGAAAAACTTGGTCATAATATCCATTCCGAAGAACGTTCACCCAAATCTAAAGGAATGCTAACAGCTTTGCCGAGTCGGGGGCGATCGCGTGTTTGGGCAATAAATGTTTGTACTTGCGTTGACCCGCCCAAGGCATGGAGATAATTAGCAATGCTGTCAAGATGCTCTTGGTACTCCACCTCACTTAAGGGAAAAGAAGCTTGCTCCAGATATTTCCACATGACTTGCAAAAATATCTTTCCCTGTGCCCGTCGAAACTGGACATCATAGGAATATCCCCACTTATCAAGCAACATCTGACGTAATTCCTGTCCTGTCATAGCTTTTCTCAATCAGATTTTACATTTAGTTATGATGTTAAGTTCCGTGACTCCAGTATGATAAGGATATAAAGAAATGTAATGCTAACAGAAAAGATGCTTTTTATATCTTGGAACAAAGAAGTATGGCATCGTTGTGAGCGCTAGCATTTCGACTTAGACAAGAGTTCCTCAAGTACTAGTACTTTTGTCAAAATGCTTAACAAAATACACAAAGAGCGCGTAGATTATGGCTCAATTTTCTGAATCAGCAGACGTGCCCGATATGGGTCGTCGTCAGTTCATGAATCTGCTCACTTTTGGGACTGTGACTGGAGTAGCTCTGGGTGCATTGTATCCCGTTGTCAACTACTTTATTCCACCCGCAACTGGTGGTGCTGGTGGTGGTGTAACGGCAAAAGATGAGCTAGGTAACGATGTTAGCGTCACCAAATTTCTAGAAAACCGGAATGCAGGCGATCGCAACCTAGTCCAAGGACTTAAGGGAGATCCTACCTATATTGTGGTAGATAGCAAAGAGGCGATCAAAGATTATGGCATTAACGCCATCTGCACCCACTTAGGTTGTGTCGTCCCCTGGAACGTTGCTGAGAACAAATTTAAATGTCCTTGTCATGGTTCCCAGTATGACGAAACTGGTAAGGTTGTTCGGGGCCCAGCACCACTGTCTTTGGCTTTAGCCCATACCAATGTAAGCGACGACAAAATCGTTTTGACCCCTTGGACTGAAACCGACTTCCGCACCGGTGATGCCCCTTGGTGGAGTTAATCAGTGCTGAGTGCAAAGTGCTGAGTGCTGAGTAAGGGAGTGAAGAAGCAGAGGGGCTGAGGGGCAGAGGAGATAATAGTAACTCCTAACTCCTAACTCCTAACTCAGCACTCAGCACTCAGCACTCAGCACTCCTAATGACTAATGACTAAATTCAATCGTTGCCCTTATTAGAGATGAGAAATGTTTTCCGAACAGCGAGGTTAACTCGCAGTGCTAGAGCGATCGTCAAAACATTGCTCATAGCGATCGCCACTGTGACATTTTACTTCACCAGCGATCTAGCCCTTCCTCAATCAGCTGCCGCCTATCCATTTTGGGCACAGCAAACCTATCCCGAAACCCCCCGCGAACCAACGGGGCGGATTGTTTGTGCCAACTGTCACCTAGCCGCCAAAGTTACAGAAGTAGAAGTTCCTCAATCGGTTCTACCTGACACTGTATTCAAAGCTATAGTGAAAATCCCTTACGATCTGTCCGCCCAGCAAGTTGGTGCCGATGGTTCTAAGGTTGGCTTGAACGTCGGTGCTGTACTGATGCTACCTGAAGGCTTTAAGATTGCTCCCGAAGACCGTCTTTCCGAGGAACTTAAAGAAGAAATTGGCGACACTGCCTTCCAACCCTACAGCGAAGACAAAGAAAATGTCGTCATCGTCGGCCCCTTACCTGGTGAACAGTATCAGGAAATCATCTTCCCAGTTCTTTCTCCCAACCCCGCAACCGACAAAAACATCCACTTCGGTAAATATTCAGTTCACGTAGGTGGTAATCGGGGACGCGGACAAGTTTATCCTACTGGCGAAAAGAGCAATAACGCTGTTTACAATGCTTCCGCGACTGGCACAATTACCAAGATTGCCAAAGAGGAAGATGAAGATGGTAACGTCAAATATCTAGTAAACATCCAACCTGAATCTGGTGATGTTGTCGTTGATACGATTCCTTTAGGGCCAGACCTGCTTGTTTCCGAAGGTCAAGCAGTTAAGACTGGCGATGCTTTGACCAGCAACCCGAACGTTGGTGGATTCGGTCAAATAGATGCAGAAATCGTACTGCAAGACGCATCTAGAGTCAAATGGATGATTGCATTCGTCGCTCTTGTAATGTTGGCTCAAGTTATGCTTGTGCTGAAGAAGAAGCAGGTTGAGAAAGTTCAAGCTGCTGAGATGAATTTCTAAATTCTTTACTAAATCATTACTTATAGGACAGGCTTGTTGCCTGTCTTTTTTAATGTTAGTTATACAAAGCCTAGAAATGTGGGGCTTAATTGCTAGTATTTGAGCGTAAATACTTTAAAAATACAAACAAAACAGACCTTTTTAAAAAATAACTTCTGGAAGAATAATTGTTTAAATAAAATCTATTAGTAAGTAATGTACTAGTGTTTTAAACATACTAATGTATGTAAATTAAGATTTTGCATATATTCTATACAGCAGCTTTTTTGGGCGACTTCCCAAGCAATTTTATCCAGAATTTTTCCGTTTAATACTCTCAGGATGTTGTACATAAAAAAAATTCTGCATAACACCAAGGATTATATTGAATTTTTCCCTATAATTACCCTTTAAATAGTAGTTATATGGAAAAATTTTGTACAATAATATCTAAATCTGGATGTAACATATAGCCGTCCTAAATAATTCGTGAACTTCTTTCCTTCTTCTCTTGGCGCTCTTCTCTACGAGAGGCTACGCGTTTACCTAGTGTCTCGAAGAGAAGGCAGGTTCTTTACAAGACGCGAAGCGCGAAGGCGGTTCGATAATTTTTACAACTTAAATAGGATTGCTATAGAAAATTTCCGTACTGGAGAAACGACATGGATGGAACAGCCTTAGTTGTAGGTGCAAGCGGCATCATCGGCAGCAATCTTGCAAGAGAACTGATCGCCAATGGATGGACGACCTATGGGTTGGCCCGAAATCTTAAAAAAGGGGTGGAAGGGTTACGCCCTGTTGCTGCCGATCTGCTCGATCTAGCTAGCCTGAAAACTGCGCTGTCAGACATCGCCCCGACGCACATCTTCATCACAACGTGGATGCGTAATGCGACCGAGGCCGAGAATGTCAGGGTCAACGGCACGATGGTTCGCAATCTGCTGGATGTTCTGTCACCGAAGGAATCAGTGCAGCACGTCGCCCTCGTCACCGGACTCAAGCACTATCTCGGGCCATTCGATGCCTACGCCAGGGGCGGATCGCTGCCAGAAACTCCATTGCGCGAGGAGCATCCCCGGCTCGACATCGAAAATTTCTATTATGCTCAGGAAGATGAGGTCTATGCCGCCGCCGCCCGTGACGGTTTCACCTGGAGCATTCATCGCCCTCACACTGTTATTGGAAAGGCGGTCGGCAATTTGATGAACCTCGGCACGACGCTGGCTGTGTATGCCGCGATCTGCAAGGAAACCGGGCGCGCGTTCCGTTGGCCAGGTTCTGAAGCGCAGTGGAAGGGCATCTCCGACATGACCGATGCGCGGGTGCTGGCGAAGCACCTAGTGTGGGCGGCGAAGACCGAAGCGGCCCACAACGAGGCGTTTAACGTCGTCAATGGCGACATCTTCCGCTGGATATGGTTGTGGGGGCGGCTGGCTGACTGGTTCAGCATCGATCCCATCGGCTTCGACGGCACAACCCACCCGCTCGAAGCCGAAATGGCGAATGAAGGTGCTGTCTGGCGCGACATCGCAAAGCAGCATGACCTCGCCGAGCCGGATCTGAGCCGTCTAGCGTCTGCATGGCACACCGATCTCGATCTTGGCCGTCCGATTGAAGTTATGACCGATATGTCGAAGAGCCGGAAACTCGGCTTCTCCATATACCAGAAAACGGACGAGTCGTTTTTTGACCTGTTCGAGCAACTACGCGCAGATCGGTTGATTCCGTAGAACCTTGGTGGATGGCACTGGTAGCGTTTTATGGGTGCCGAACGACAGGAACTCGGACTAAACAGCGGTTGCAATCTGGAATTTCTCTTGATTTCCCGGCCTCCCAGTCATAGCGATCGCATTTTGAGCGATATTATTGAATCTAGCCCTAGTTGAGTTGAGGGATTCGCCCATGACAGTCTCAATAGAGTATATCCCCGTTACTCCGATTGAGTACCCAGATGAGGATGGTAAGCCGATGGCCGAAGGTGATTTACAGCGCAAGTGTCTTGTATACGCTACCACTGTGCTGGAAATTTATTTCCAAAATCACCCAGATGTATACGTAGCTGGTAATCTATTTATTTACTACGAAAAAAATTATCCAGAATCGGTTGTCGCACCAGATGTATTTGTGGTGTTTGGAGTAGAAAACCGTGACAGACGCTCTTACAAAACCTGGGAAGAAAATAATCAAACCCCAGATTTTGTTCTAGAGATTACCTCAAAAACCACCCGCAGCAAAGACCAAGGCGCAAAGAAAGGAATTTACGCCTTTCTAGGAGTGCGTGAATATTTCCAATATGACCCCACAGGCGATTATCTCAATCCCCAACTCCAGGGTTTACACTTGGTCGATGGGAATTATTTCCCAGTAGTAGCCAATACCCTGCCAGATGGTATAGTGTCCCTACCCAGTGAAGTTTTGGGGCTAGAGTTGCGCCTGGAGGCGGGAAAACTGCGTTTTTATAATCCAGCTACGGAGCAAACACTCTTAACTCATGAAGAGGAAGCAACAGCACGACAAGCCGCAGAAGAGGCTCGACAGCAAACGGAGCAAAAAGCGCAAAGATTAGCTGCTAAACTTCGAGAATTAAATATTGATCCAGATAGCCTTTAGCTAAATTCAGCAGTGTCAATAAAATAATCGGGTGAGTATGATTTACCCACCCTAATTATGCTTACTAAATTAGACAATAATCTTAAAGTTCTCCATTAATCTTACGCCTAATGATTTCCATTTGGGCTTGCATATCAGCTTCTGTCACAGGCATAGGATAGCCTTTAGAATTAGGATCACGTTTGCTCATTAAAAAACGTAGAGCTTCAATGTCTTCGCGGTTTTCGACGACGTAAGCTCTCAACTCTGTAAAACTCATTTGCTCATAATTCTGGTTCATTGACAAAATCCCAGATTCCATTACTTAGTACAATGACTTGGAGTTCATCTCCAGCTAGGATATAAACTTGCCCTGTTTTGTCGTCAAATCGAAATAAGCGGATGTCTTTGTAAAGATTTGACAGCATTTGACAAACCCTTATACAGGCTAAGGCTTGCTCTGTTGTTGGTAAAATAAACACTCCTCACTACTAATATAGGGTGAGCAATGCCCACCCTACTGCTGTTGATTATTTTTTGTGAGACTATAGCGGACGGTAGACGCGATAGTTGATTTCGGGGAAGATATTATCCATTAACTCGACTTTTTCTAACCAACCACTGTCAACTTTGCCGACTTTCACATCTTCGTAGAGCTTATTGAAGCGCATCAGGTGCGATCGCGTCCGTCTAATTGCATAAGGTACCATTGTTCCCGTCCGCATAATAAATGCCCAGTCAGAAGATTGTGCTAATAGCAGTTCCCGCGCCGCTTGGTTAAGCGCTTTCCACTGCAATTCATCCTCTGGTTCCAAATGCGAGATTTCAATCATCCGTTCCGCAGCTTTGTGCAAATGTGGATAAATCCACGCATTCGTTTCATTCAACCAATATTCGTGGAAACCCTTGAAACCCCAACTCGACTGCGAAGGACGACAGACTTGCTGCGTTGGCTGATCTCGCAAATAGTCTGCTAAATGGGTCATTTGATATGTTTTTTGGTCATACCACGATTTGCGGAATAGGTAATCGATGAACCAGGGGCCTTCATACCACCAATGTCCAAATAACTCTGCGTCATAAGGCGAAACGATAATTGGCGGGCGTTGCATTATACCATAGAGATGCTCAGATTGCCGCTCTCGGTTATACATAAAATTATCAGCGTGTTCTGCTGCCTTTTCCCTAGCCCAATAAGGATCGTAGAGTGCCTTATCTGATAGACCTAAACCACGCCCTGTAATTTTGTGATACTTAATGCCCGTGTTTTTCCGTTGGCCATTAGGCATGATGTAGGGCTTGATGTACTCATATTCTGCTTCCCAGCCCAAATCTTTGTAAAATTCCCGATATTCCGCCGCCCCAGGATAGCCCACCTCAGAAGACCATACCTGTTGGGAAGATTCATGATCTCGACCAAAGACAGCAACACCTGTTTCTGTATAAATTGGCGCATAAGTGCCAAAGCGCGGACGGGGGCGGGCGTAAAGGATGCCATGCCCATCAGTGAGGAAGTAGCGAAGCCCAGCATCGGCTAGCATCCGGTCTAAACCTTCATAGTAGGCGCATTCCGGCAACCAAATGCCTCTGGGTGCTTGTCCAAAGTTTTGCTCGTAATGCTCGCAAGCTACCTGAATTTGCGCCCACACCGCCTCTGGATACATTTTCATCAACGGCAAATAGCCGTGGGTAGCTCCGCAAGTAATAATTTCTAGGTTATTACTATCTTGGAACTTCTTAAAAGCTGTCACCAAGTCCCCGCCGTAGCGTTCCCACAACTGACGCGCTTCGCTGAACTCAGTAGCGTAATGTTCGGCTAAATAACGAAGATGTCCGTTGTTGACATTATGTTCTGCTTCTAGTGCTATAAGTTCTTCTAGTTGGGCTAAGTGTGCTTCATAGCGTTCTTGCAGCAGAGGATCGCGGAGCATCGATACCAGAGGTGGTGTCATGCTCATCGTGATTTTAAAGTCGATACCGTCTCGCTTTAAGCCTTCAAATACTTTCAATAATGGAATGTAGGTTTCTGTGATGGCTTCATAGAGCCATTCTTCCTCCAGCACGTAGTCACTTTCTGGGTGACGAACGAAGGGCAGATGTGCGTGGAGTACAAGCGCGACGTAGCCGATAGACATAGTGATTTTGGGGTGATACTTGTAAGTTGAAGGTCGAGAGGTTTGGCTGAAATTAACAATATTTTAAGACTTTATGGGGATCGTAAGAATAGTTTTCAATTGAGTTAAATACAGCTTTTATGGGGGTACAACATTGTCATGCCTCCACCGCCTTTTGTTGTTAACTAGTTGTAAAATCTGCTTATTTGTTTATTGTATAATCCTGTACTGAAAATATTTACTCAGGTTCAATGCCTGTGGCTTGTAAGGGTTCTACCTATTTTTTAGCTAATTCACCGTCAACAATTCAAGGTGTCTTACTACTGCACAACACACCCTATTTCTGCTTAAAATTTATATTTCTTCATATAAATTGAATTTTATCGCCGACTTACTTAACCCAGGGTTTGCTTCTTATTCTGGATTAAAAAAACGTAATTCACTAGACAAGATATTTTTTCTGTTTATATCCATGATCTGGCGACAAACCTTTGTATAGAAGTTCATAAGTGCAGCCTGTCCTAGACATCGCATCCCTTATTCCTCATCCCGATATAATTCCTGCAAATCTTGTAACTGAGTCTTGCGGGAAATTCGGCGATATTTTTTACTTTCTAGCTTGGGTTCGTATTGACTCTGCCCTTTGCCTTTGCTTTTGCTTTTTAACTTCATGGTGGATTCAGGATCAGCTTGGTGGTGCATCTGAGTTTGATGAGCGATCGCAGCATCCAAAAATTCTAAATAATGTTCATATCGTTCCCAGTCTCCCCGCACCACACACTCAGGCTCGTCTCGGTGCAGACAATCACTAAACCGACAGCTAGCAACTGCTAACCGTTTTCTTGCTTCTGGGAAATAATGGATTAATTCTTCTGGGATGCAATCCATATCCGGCTGATTAAAGCCGGGAGTGTCTGCAAGCATTCCACCGCTAGGTAACTCAAATAATTCTGTATGGCGAGTGGTATGACGACCACGAGCTAGTTTGCCAGAAACTTCTCCTACTCGCAACTTTGCCGTGTCAATTAGTATATTAATCAGGCTGGATTTGCCAACGCCGGAAGGCCCAGCAATAACAGTAATTTTATCGCTTAAATATCTGCCTGCTTGGTCAGTATTTATACCATCTTTGACGCTGATAAATATTGGTTGATAGCCCCAACCGAGCAGGCGATCGCTAACTTGCTGCTGTTCTAGCTCTGAAATTAAATCACTTTTATTTAAGCATAAAAGCACATCCAAGCCAGTAGACTCAGCCTTAATCAGAAACCGACTTAGTTGATAAGGTTCCAAAGGTGGATCGGCTACGGCAAATACCAAGAGGATTTGATTGACATTGGCGATCGCTGGACGATCTAATTCGCTGTGACGGGGTAAGACATCAGCGATCGCTCCCCGTCCTCCAGCCCAATCTGGCTCTTCAACCACAACGCGATCGCCTACCATCACCTGTTGTCCGATTTTTTTCAGCCGTGTTCGGCGAGTACAGAGGAGGAGAGGGGGATAAGGAAGATGAGAATCTTGATCTCCCATCTCCCTCATCTCCCCCTGTTTTTGGTCTAACTGTACTCGGTAAAAATTAGCCTGTACAGCCACTACTGTACCTAATAACTGGCCAGTTACAGCGAGATTTTCCCCTGTCATTGGCCAATCACTGGACGGCGCACTAACAGAGAAAAATAACTAGCGCAGTCTGTAATTTCTTCAACCTGATAACCTGCCATTGTCAGACTATCAGGAACCTGCTCAATCGGCTCACCAGGGTCTAGCCAGACTTCTAGTAAACCTCCCAATGGCATTTTTTCCAAACGTAATTTTGTCCGCACAAAATTGATTGGGCAAGGGGTGCCACGTAAATCAAGTTGAGCATCGGGAGTTAACAGAGAAGAGGGCATCATTACTTAAATAAATTTCCCAAAAATCCTCCTAGACCGCCTTCACCAGTACGATCTCCCTTAATTTTAGCCAGCTTCTCCAAAAGTTCCCTCTCCTCTGGGGTTACTTTGTTGGGAATATCAATTAATACGTTCAGCATGTGATCCCCACGACTGACAGGATTACCCAAGCGAGGTACGCCGCGATTTTCTAACTTCATTACTGTATTTGGCTGAGTCCCAGCTGGAATAATCAGTTCTACAGGGCCATCTACCGTATCTACCTCTAACCGACAACCTAAAATCGCTTGTAGGTAGCTAACTTTGATTTCCGAAAGAATATTAATCCCATCCCGTTGGAATTCTTCGTCCTCATTTACGAACAAGTAAACGTACAAATCCCCAGGAGGGCCACCACGTTGACCAGAATCTCCTTCACTAGAAATCCGCAAGCGAGTGCCATTATCCACCCCGGCTGGAATGGTAATTTTGAGTTTCTTGGTGACTTGATTTGCGCCCTTTCCATCACAGGCATCACACTTATCTTCAATTACCATCCCTGTTCCATTACAGGTGGGACAAGTCGAGACTTGGGTGAAACTGCCAAAGGGTGTTCTAGTGACACGACGGACTTGACCCGATCCGCTACAAGTCGAACAAGTCCGGGGGCGGGTTCCAGGTTTAGCACCAGAACCGCTACAGACTTCACAATTTTCTAAATGTGAAATCCGAATTTCTTTTTCGCCACCAAATACCGCTTCCCGAAAGTCTAACTTCAGGTCTAGTCGCAGATCATCGCCCCTCGCAGGCCCACTGCGCCGTCTTTGTTGCGTGGGACTACCCATACCGCCAGCAAAGCCACTAAAAATGCTTTCAAAAATATCAGCAAAACCACCCATATCGCCGACATCTTGGAAGCCAGCGCCAGCACCTGACACACCCTCTGGCCCAAAGCGATCGTAACGAGCGCGGGTTTCTGGTTCCGAGAGTACCTCATAAGCGCGGTTAATTTCTTTAAAGCGATCCTCCGCCCCCGGCTCTTTGTTCACATCTGGGTGATACTTCCGGGCTAAACGGCGATAAGCTTGCTTGAGTTCTTCTTTGTCGGTGTCACGAGAGACACCCAGGATTTCATAATAGTCGCGGGCCATATAGCAAAGGTAAAAGTTAGAAGGAAGAAAGCAGAAGTCAGCAGAACGTCACTCACGGTCACTTGCTACTTTACGGTAAGGCGTTTTGCTTTACAGAATATGTAAGAGCAACACACTATCCTTTAAAGGGCGATTTGCCGGAGGTTAGGCAGAAGGTAAAATTAATTTTTGTTAATAACTGATTTTAACCTTTACCTTTTACAAAAATCACCGACAAATCTTGAGCAACAGGTGCTTTCCTCGTGGGAGACGACAAAAGCTATAGAAGTTATGATCAGGGGAAGCCTCTGGTCAGACTTCATCACTGCCGAGTCGGTTGTCTCTTTTACAATTGTGCTACGTAGGAGAGGAAAACCCCGCCCATTAACCAGAGGTGCTAGCCGCACCATTCGGTGTGGAAAACCACCCTTATGCAATGGAAGTGCATCTGAATCGGCATACTGCCTAGCAGTAATTTGCTTCTACAATCTAGCAAACCCCTGGGGTCTTGTGAAACTTCGTTAAATCTACAATCAATATTTAGATATATTAAAATGTCTTAATAAAAATCTGCAACTTAGGATATTAGGTATTGGGAATTGGTCAAGAGGACTTAGAGACAAGGAGAATTGGGGACAAGGGGAAAGACTTGTTTCAAATTATCACCTCTTGTCCCCTTGTCTCCCCTGCTCCCTGCTCCCTTGCTTCTTCCCCATTACCCAATCCCTAATCTATCGCCTCATAATCAACCTGTGCGGTACTTTCTTCGTCAAAATCAAAGTTGAATTGTGGTATTAGTGTACCGTTCATTGGTGAGTCTACTTCTGGGGTAAAGAGACTAGCTGAAGGCTCCTCAATCTCATCTGTTTGGCTGTTAGCTCGGTTATAGACATCAGCACCAATTGCAAATAGTGTTTGTTGGAAGTCGTCTAAGCGCTGCTTAAACTCCACAGTTGAGATACCGGAGTCAATCATTGCAGCTTGAAGTTGTAAAGCTTTTTCACTAGCCAAAGTCTTCATTTGCTCGCCGATAAAGTCGCTATTATCCTTAATCGTAGATTCGTAACTGAACAACAGATTATCTGCTTGGTTTTTGAGTTCAACGAGTTCTTTACGTCTTCTATCTTCTTCAGAAAATAGTTCGGCCTCTTGGCGCATCCGTTCGACTTCGTTAGTACTCAAGCCACCTGTATTGGTAATCCTAATACTCTGTTCTCTACCTGTGCCTTTGTCTTGGGCAGAAACCTTCAGGATACCGTTGACATCAATTTCAAAAGATACTTCAATTTGCGGCACACCACGGGGCGACGGGGGAATTCCTGCTAGCAGAAACTTGCCAAGACTCTTGTTATCCCGTGACATTGCCCGTTCACCTTGGAGAATGTGAATTTCTACCGAGGTTTGGCCATCAACTGCTGTGGAAAAAATTTGTGACTTACTTGTAGGAATTGTGGTGTTGCGTTCAATAATTTTGGTGAATACTTCACCCAAGGTTTCAATCCCTAAAGACAGGGGGGTGACATCCAAAAGTAAGAGATTATCGACTTCCCCACCCAAGACCCCTGCTTGGATAGCTGCTCCCAATGCTACAGCTTCGTCAGGGTTGATAGAGCGATCGGGAGCTTTGCCATTGAAAAACTTAATCAGCGCGTTTTGGACTGCGGGAATTCGGGTAGAACCACCTACTAAAATAATCCGATCTATGGCTGATGGTTTGAGATCCGCATCTTTGAGTGCTTGGATCATTGGTTCAACGGTCGCTTCGATTAATTGTCCTGTAAGCTCTTCAAATTTAGAGCGGCTGAGTTCCATTTCCAGATGCTTTGGACCTGTTTCATCAGATGTGATAAACGGCAGGTTAATGGAGGTATTAACCATGCTGGAGAGTTCAATTTTCGCTTTTTCTGCTGCTTCTCGTAGGCGTTGCAGTGCCATCTTATCTTGGGAAAGATTGATTTTTTCGTCTTGCTGAAAGCGTTCCATCAGCCAAAGCACGATCGCATTATCAAAGTCGTCTCCACCTAAGTGGTTGTTACCACAAGTTGCCTTAACTTCAAAAACGCCATCCCCAAGTTGCAGGATCGATACGTCAAAAGTACCGCCTCCTAAGTCGAATACTAAAATTAGCTGCTCTTGGTCTTGCTTTTCCAATCCGAAAGCTAAAGCCGCAGCTGTTGGTTCATTGATGATCCGCAGAACTTCTAATCCGGCAATTGTGCCTGCATCTTTAGTGGCTTGTCTTTGAGCATCTGTAAAATATGCAGGTACGGTGATCACTGCTTGAGTGACTTCTTCACCCAAGAAGTTTTCCGCATCCTGCTTAAGCTTTTGCAGGATCATGGCGGATAGTTCTTGTGGCGTATAATTTTTTGAGCGGATTTGGACATCAACGGTATCGTCTCGACCTTTGACACAGTTGTAGGGTACACGTTCGCGTTCTATGTCAGTGTCTTCCCAACGCCGCCCGATGAATCGTTTAATACTGTAAATTGTGTTTTCGGCATTGGTTACGGCTTGGCGCTTTGCCAATTGACCAACCAAGCGATCGCCACTTTTGCCAAATCCCACAATACTTGGAGTAGTTCGCCCACCTTCCGAATTGGAGATCACCAGTGGTTGACCGCCCTCCAAAACTGCGACGCAACTATTAGTAGTGCCTAAGTCGATTCCAATAACTTTTCCCATATTCGCCAGTATTTTTACTGAGTCTTCCTGCTGTAATATGTAGCGGACTAACTTTTTAGCTCCGAACTAAGGCTAGCGGATAACGTCTGTGTAACCCATTTTGCTGGTAGCAAGAGGAAGTTGAAACACAGAAAGTTATCCAAAGCCTTGTCCAAGTTTTGGTACGCGATGCTCGTCCTTGCTAGAACCCAGGCACTTTTGGTCAGCGAGGTGAGCGACTACAGCTTAACTGAAGGCTTGACTCGACTGATCTTCCTCCGTAGAAGGTGTATCTTCCTTTGGAGCAGCTACTTTGACCATTGCATGGCGTAGCACACGTTCGCCCAAGTAATATCCGCGCACTAACTCTTCTAACACTGTTCCTTCAGGATGTTCATCCGTAGGTTCCCGCATTACTGCTTCGTGTAGGTTAGGATCAAATTCTTGACCTTCAGGACGCATTGGTGACACACCCAACCGCTTCAGGCTATCTACTAATTGTTTGTAAACGCCTTGGTAGCTTTTGTGCATGGTCATTTCGCCATCAGATTGAGGTTTGAGGTGCGATCGCGCCCGCTCAAAATTATCGACCACTGGCAGCAATTCTAGAATCGTGTTCCGCTTCATCTGCATCTCTAGCTCTTCTTTTTCTTTGCTGGTGCGTTTTCGGTAATTCTCAAAATCAGCAGCAATCCGCATATATTGAGTACTACGCTCTTCTAGCTGTGTTTTGAGAGACTCAATTTGTTGAGTCAGTTCTGCCAAAGCTGCCGTTTCCACTCCAGTGTTCTCGGTTGCAGCAACACCAGTTTCTGGATTGAAAGTAGCTGCATCTCCCGATACATTAGTTGGGGCTGACACTTGCTCTGTCACCTCGCTACCAGATTCATTGAAATTAATTTGGGCTGGGAAGTCACTCTTCATTGCTTGCTTTACCTCTGTTGGTTCACCCAATTGCTGGCTAGTATTGTTTATCTGTTTATTTTCATCCATCATTGTCCACTCATTCCAGATGCTTGCTATTTATGGCAGTGTATCTCCATTGCTTGCAGCCGTCGTCATCCACGACTTGCAACTGAGGCTGATTTTGTTGCCGACAAGTTTCTGGAAGTGATATAACCATTTTCTTATTGTGACAAATGGTGAACACGTTCGCGTAGGCACTATTAAGGCGGGAACCCGAACGAGTAGTCTACCTCTAGGAGTAAGTAATTTGGACGAGTGGCTGGAGGCAGTATCTTTAATTTTGTTATCGCAGCATTAGTTAGCCCGCATACTCTGTAAGAGTTGCAAGCTATTCTTTTAGCGTCTCGTAGAAAGCGTCATTTTGAATTCCGAGCGTACTCCGTTGGCGAAGCAAGCGACTTGACTCAGGACTTTTTTGGGAAATGAGAATTCTATCTCACAGGCTGGGAATACTTTAAGCAGAGGTTCCCCTACTCATTCGCTCATTTATGACTTACTCGTCACCACAACGGCGCAGTACCGCTCTAACTACCAGAACAGAGTTTTCGCCCTTTGGCAACAAGCTAGTGCAATCTGGCTATGTCAATACCGAACAGATGAGGCAGGCACTAATTGAAAGCCGCAAATCTGGCCGACCCTTAACGGAAGTATTAGAGGGAATTACTGGGCAACAACTATCACCTGAGTTGCTCAGGCAATACAAAAAACAGCAGCTATTTGAACTTAAAATACTATACGGTGTTGAATTCCTCGATCCGGAAGTCAACTCCATTGGTAACACGATGATGGGGAACCTGATTGAAACCCTCATCCCAGTGGATATCTGCCGTCGCCATCGTTTAGTACCACTATCGAAACACGAAGACCAAACTCCGCCCTCAGTTTTAGTGGCGATGGTCGCTCCAGATAATCTAGAAGCTTCCGATGACCTGAACCGCATCTTGCGTCCCCAAGGGCTGGCATTACAGCGGATGGTGATTACACAGGAAGACTACCAGCAGCTAATCAACCAATATCTGGATGAAATGGCTGTTCGGCAAAAGCACCTAGAACGAGAAAATGCTACAGATATTAGTCAGGATTTAGAAAATCTCGGAAATCTCGATCTTGAGGATGCTCCTGAAGAAATGGAGGCTGATTTAGGGGCGGCGATGAAGGGCGCAGAGGATGCCCCAGTTATCAACCTAGTCAACAGAATCCTGGCTAAAGCCTTACATGAGGGTGTTTCTGACATTCATATCGAACCGCAAGAAGAAAACTTACGCATTCGCTTTCGGAAAGATGGCGTACTGCGTGAAGCTTTCCCCATAATGCCAAAAAAAATCATCCCGGCGGTGACAGCCCGATTTAAAATCATCTCCAATCTCGACATCGCCGAACGCCGTCTACCCCAAGATGGACGCATCCGACGGATGTTTGAGGGACGTAAGGTAGATTTCCGTGTGAATACCTTGCCCAGTCGCTACGGGGAAAAGGTGGTGCTGCGGATTTTGGATAACTCTTCTACCCAATTGGGATTAGATAAGTTAATTACCGATCCAGAGACTTTGAATATTGTCAAGGATATGGTCAGCCGTCCCTTTGGGCTAATTTTGGTAACTGGACCAACTGGTTCCGGGAAAACAACCTCGTTGTATTCTGCATTATCAGAGAAGAATGATCCCGGAATTAATATCAGTACTGTGGAAGACCCAATTGAGTACAGTCTTCCAGGGATTACTCAAGTACAGGTGATTCGGGAAAAAGGGCTGGATTTTGCTACCGCTCTGCGGGCTTTCTTGCGACAAGATCCAGATGTGCTGCTGGTGGGTGAAACGCGGGATAAGGAAACGGCAAAAACAGCAATTGAGGCTGCCTTGACCGGTCACTTGGTATTAACTACCTTACATACCAATGATGCCCCAGGTGCGATCGCTCGTTTGGGAGAAATGGGAATTGAGCCTTTCATGGTTTCTAGTTCCCTAATTGGCGTTCTAGCTCAACGTTTGGTGCGGCGTGTATGTTCTGAATGTCGTATTTCCTACACTCCTACAACTGAGGAACTGGCTCGTTATGGCCTATCAGCTTCTTCTGATGTCGCAATCACCTTCTATAAGGCTAACAGTTTGACATTAGATGCGATCGCCGAAGCCAAAACCAAAAATCAGCTTTGCTCAAAATGTAATGGTGTCGGCTACAAAGGGCGTTGTGGTGTTTATGAAGTCATGCGAGTCACCGAAACCCTGCAAACTCTCATCAACGAAGATGCACCCACAGAACGCATCAAGGAAGTTGCAATAGAAGAGGGCATGAAAACCTTGCTGGCTTACAGTTTGGACTTAGTGCGCCAAGGTTCTACCACTCTAGAAGAAGTAGAACGGGTGACGTTTACTGATACTGGTTTGGAAGCCGAGTTAAAAGCCAAACGTAAGACTGGTCTTACCTGCCGGATTTGCGATGCCACATTGAAACCAGAATGGCTCGATTGTCCCTACTGTATGACATCTCGGTTTTAAGGCTAATAGTCATTAGTCATTGGTCATTAGTCATTGGTGAATGCTTAATAACTTTAAACAACTGACAAAGAACAAAGGACAAAGGACAAATGACAAATGACAAATAAAAAACATTAAAAGGAAGCAGAACTATGGAAATGATGATTGAAGATTTAATGGAACAGTTGATTGAACTGGGTGGTTCGGATATGCATTTATCCGCAGGTTTGCCTCCCTACTTCCGTATCAGTGGCAAACTCACTCCCATCGGTGAGCATATATTGACAGCTGATCAATGTCAAAGGCTGATTTTTAGTATGCTCAACAACACCCAACGTAAAACTTTAGAGCAGACCTGGGAATTGGATTGTTCTTACGGTGTTAAGGGTTTAGCACGTTTCCGGGTCAATGTCTATAAAGAACGTGGTGCTTATGCTGCCTGCTTACGAGCATTAAGTTCTAAAATTCCTAACTTTGAAAAGTTAGGTCTGCCAGATATAGTACGGGAAATGTGCGATAAGCCCAGAGGACTTATTCTCGTGACAGGCCCTACAGGTTCCGGGAAGACAACTACCCTAGCGGCAATGATTGACTTGATTAACCGCACCAAGGCAGAGCATATTTTAACGGTGGAAGACCCAATTGAATTTGTTTACGAACCTATTAAAAGTTTGGTTCACCAACGACAACTGGGTGAAGATACTAAGAGTTTTGCGAATGCTTTGAAAGCAGCTTTGCGGGAAGATCCAGATATTATTCTGGTGGGAGAAATGCGTGATTTAGAAACGATTTCTTTGGCGATTTCCGCAGCAGAAACAGGACACTTAGTATTTGGTACTCTCCACACCAGTTCTGCTGCCCAAACAGTTGACCGGATTATCGATGTTTTCCCCCATGAAAGACAAACCCAGGTACGGGTGCAGTTATCTAACTCATTAGTAGGAGTATTTAGCCAAACCTTGGTATCCAAGAAGAACCCTAAACCCGGTGAATATGGTCGGGTGATGGCTCAAGAAATTCTGATAGTCACTCCCGCTATTTCCAACTTGATTCGAGAAGGCAAAACATCTCAAATTTACTCAGCTATTCAAACTGGCGGCAAATTGGGAATGCAAACTCTGGAGAAGGTTTTAGCCGATTTTTACAAATCAGGAACGATTTCTTTTGAAGCTGCGATGTCTAAAACTTCTAAGCCAGATGAAATCCAACGTCTCATCGGGAATTCTACACCGCAAGCAGGCGCTGGTGCAAAACCTGGTGCAGCAGCCAAAGCGCATTAAAGGAACTAGGTGAATCAGGGAGATGAGGAAATAAAGATGAAGTTGCAGTAAGTCTTTTCCTTATGTCTCATGCCTAATAAATAACAACTATTTTGAATTTATTTATGCCAACCTTCGTTGCCCGTGTTCGGGATTCTCAAGGAAAATCTCGAACTGAAAAAATTGTTGCCGAATCCTTAGTACAAGCTCGTACTAATCTCAGAGATCAAGGTTTTGTAATCCAAGAACTCAAGCAATCTCAAGGATTTCAGCCAGATATTGCCTTAAAAAAATTCCAGAATTCCTTAGTTAAGGTTTCTGTGAAAGACAAAGCCGTTTTTTCTCGTCAATTTGCCGTTTTGATGAATGCGGGTGTTGCGATCGTTAGAAGTTTAGGGGTACTTTCTGAGCAGTGTAGTAATACTAAACTCAAACAAGCTCTGATTGAGATTAGCAACGATGTGCAAAGCGGAATGAATCTTTCCGAGTCAATGCGAAAGCATCCTGACTGTTTTGATGGATTATATGTGAGTATGATTCAAGCGGGTGAAGTTGGTGGTGTTCTAGACGAAGTATTGAATCGTTTAGCCAAGTTGTTAGAAGATGTTGCCCGCTTACAAAACCAAATTAAATCAGCATTGTCTTATCCAAGTGTTGTGGGTTTTATCGCACTTGCTATCTTTCTTGGTATGACCATTTTTCTGATTCCCGTTTTTGCGAAGATTTTTACAGAAATCGGAACTGAATTACCGCCTCTAACGCAATTTTTGATGGATGCTAGTCTCTTTTTGAGAAGTCCGAAGGTTTTCGTGCTTATCGCTGCTCTTATAGGAGCAAAAATTGGCTTTACACAATATGGTAAAACTCCTGTCGGTCGCTTAACAATTGATCGTTTTTCTCTCAAGATGCCGTTGTTTGGTGACTTAATTCAAAAATCTGCGGTTGCCCGCTTTAGCCGAACTTTTGGTTCTTTGACTCGTTCAGGTGTACCAATTTTAACTTGCTTGGAAATTGTCCGAGATACATCAGGAAACGTAGTTATTGCCAATGCGATAGACGCAGCCCGTATAGAGATTCAACAAGGAGGTATGATTAGCATTGCTTTACAAAAAGATAGCGTTTTTCCGGCTATGGCAATTCAAATGATTAGTATCGGAGAAGAAACTGGAGAATTAGATGGAATGTTGATGAAAGTTGCTGATTTCTATGAAGATGAAGTCGAGCAGGCAGTAAAAGCAATGACCAGTATTTTGGAACCAGTTATGATTGTATTTGTAGGGGGAATGGTTGGAACAATTTTGCTAGCGATGTATTTACCTATGTTTAAGGTATTTGAAAAGATGGGATAGAGGATTAAAAGTTAAGAGTTATAAGTTATGAGTTAGAAATCAAAAATTTTGACTCCTAACTTTTAACTCCTAACTAATTAATTTTATTCTTAACTTCTGTACAGACGCGATTAATCGTATCTCTACTCCTCACTATTTAATCAACTATGACTGTGCAAAAATCTCACTACGAAGCGAGTTTGGCAGAGTACAGCAATCATCTAGCTGCGATCGCCTTACTAAAGCAATATCGGCCATACTTAGAGATGATTCCCAGTCTGCGCCGTCCAGATGAAAGTGTTATCACTATACCCTTGCCAATTGTCCGCCTTCGCAATACTGCGACTACAACTCCACAAACAATCTGCTTACCCTGTGATGTAGCAATTTTGATGTGCGATCCAGAGTGGAAGATCAAAACTGGAGCCGAAATTTTAGTCTTTATTCATCGCGCTCACGAAGACTTTTCTGATTTGTTAGGACGTTGGCGACAAACCCAAGTTTTCCTCGACAATGATTATGAATGGTTAATGCCTCTGCGTCACAGTCATATTTTGAGCGAGGGGGCTAATATTGTATATCCTTTGTTCGTTGTGTTTAGTGATACTTTAGAACGTATCCAACGAGGACTCGTAGGGGCCGAACTTCCATTTATTATACAAACACCAGATTCGCTGCTGGAAGAGGATGTGACAGATATTTTTTGTCCAGAAATCCCACCAGCTTAGAAAAAATTAGGAGTTAAGAGTTTTCAGTTGCAACTTCTAAACCAAACTAAAGATTTTTAAGTCTCAAGTTTAGTTTTTTAACTCCTAACTCCTGTAGAGACGCGATTAATCGCGTCTCTCCTAATTATTACCTCACAAATTGGGGCATAATTTCAGCAGCAGTGAATATTCCATAAATGCCACGTTGGTGCAATTGTCTACCAGCTTTGAGATATCCAAAAGCAGGGCCGCAGACATTAGCTGCCATGCTGGTTTCATCTCCTAAAGTAAAGGTATGGGTGGAAATCTTACCTTCAAAGGTGCGTCCTGTTACCTTAACGTTGGTGCTGAGGGGCTTTTTCGGGTTGCGAGTATCGACTACACCACCAACAGTAACGCGATCGCGATCGCAAATTCCCGCTACCTCTAGCATCACATCATCAGCGTGTTCCATATTCTTCAAGGTAAGCACGCCATTAGTTTTATCTAGTAGTGCTTCTACTTCTGCGTCAGTCATCGCCCTAGCGGTTTCCACTGTGTAACCAGGGATATGCCCAATATCTTCCCGAACAGTGGCGCGGTAAGCTTCCCAGTTAGCAATTCCCACTCCAAAGGTAATTTCGACTTGATGAATTTCGGCGTAGCTTTGGGCTGCTAATGCGGCGGCGGCGGTTAACAATCCGGGTGTAGCACCGCAGCCTGTCATATAGGTAATCCCGGCGGCTTGTAGTTCTTCTTTCATCGCCAGTAATTGTTCTACAGCAGTGGTGCGCTTAATTGCATCCACTAGCACCCCACGCCAACCAGATTTAATAAACTCTTTCGCTACAGAGGGGATAAAATCGTTTGGTAGGTTGGGTAAAGCCAGAAAATACCCATCCACGGGTTGAGCTATTGCAATTACATCCTGAATACTTTGATTTGTTAACGTACCAACTGGCTCTAAATAACCTACAGAACCTTGGGACTGGTAGGTTGCAATACATTCTTGAGTATTTAAACCTTCAGCAGCATAAGCGTAACCTTTTTGATCTGCGGCTGCGACTAAAACCATTTCCTGTTTAGCAGCAAGTACTTTGGCGGCGGCTTGTCCGAGTCCACCGAAACCTAGTACTCCTATACGTATCGCTGACAAGATATTTGCTGTACTCATAGTCAATTACTGAAGTTGAATCACAAGCCTTCAAACTTTACCATCTCAGCTTGTGGCTGATGGCTGACAGCTTTTAGCTATAAAGGTTAATTATGCTTCATTATCCTGGTTTGTTCTCTAAGCAAATCAGTTTATTCACCAGAAATTCTTGCTGAGTGATTTAGGCTTAGACAAGAACTCTATTCTTTTTGGTATCTTCAGTATTTATTATGCTGAAATTTGCGTTAAATTACGTTAAATACGTTAAAAATCAGGACTTAAAGTCCGTTTTAGGTTTAATTTCAGAAATCTTACCTGAAACGCTAAGGATAACGACTTTTATTATTGCCCAGCAAAGGTTTCAAGCTTATTTACAGACGTATTTGGCATACTATGTACTGAAAAACCAAAATTCTTGAAAAATTAAACGCTTGTTGACAAAATCCTTAATTGTAATCACAATGTAATTACAATTAAGGATAACTATCCTCATGGGGACAGCAATTAGAACCCGTATTATTAAAATCGGGAATTCTCAAGGTATCCGCATTCCTAAACTTTTGCTAGAACAAAGTGGTATTGGTGAAGAGGTAGAAATTGAAATTCAAGATTGTCACCTAATTGTCCGTGCAGCCTCGCGATCGCGTCAGGGATGGGAAGAAGCATTTGCGACTATGGCGAAGCTAGACGACGATCTACTGCTTGATGATGCGGTAACTACAGAGTGGGAGCATCTAGAGTGGGAGTGGTAGTCAATCGATTTGATGTGTTTTTGGTTAACCTCGACCCGACAATTGGCAGTGAGATTCAAAAGATAAGACCCTGTGTAGTAATTTCACCAGATGAGATGAACAGATATATTACCACGGTCATTATTGCTCCCATGACAACTAAAGGACAGTCTTATCCAACTCGTGTTGCTTGTCAGTTTCAGAGCAAGGACGGGCAAATCGTTCTGGATCAAATTCGTACAGTTGACAAAAATCGATTAGTCAAAAAGCTAGGTCAGATTGACTCTGACGAACAAAAAGCAGTTTTGGATACTTTGGCTGAAATGTTTGCTGAATAATGGGTAAAATTATCCAAAAACCCAGTTTCAATAGGTATAAAGCTAGCGATCGCATTATGACTGGTGAACCCGGAGGATGTAGGCCGTTCATAATAGCTATTATCTTTGAGAAAACCCTGGAGGAATAGGACAAACTTAATCATAATGATCAAGTTTTTCAAGAATTTTTATATTTTTGTAACTCAACTAGCTGGTTATACTGCGTCTAATGCTTATCCTTAGGACTTTTGCCGCTTAATTGGCAGGCTCGGTTGTTACCTTGACTAATCGAGGAGGTTAAGAGAAACTAACTAAATACTGATGTGACTGCTTATAAATTTAATAAGTTTTGTAAAGATTCTGAGATATATCTTGTAAAGATGGAACATTATTTAACAAATGGCAAGTTTGTATCTAAGTAAAAATGTTCCTACGGCTATATTTATAGCCTTCTGCTAAGGCAGTACAATTTAAGCGTACTTATCCTGGTTGGCCAAGAGCATGGAGACATTAGAGTTCATAATCTATCCAGACGGTCGGGTACAAGAGAAAGTCACTGGTATTGTGGGTGCTTCTTGCGCGGAGGTTACAGCAGCAATAGAGGCACAATTGGGGCAAGTACTTAATCATGAACCAACCTCAGAATATTTCGCCGCGAAGTTGCAGCAATCTAATGTGGCGAATACGCACACCACTTACAGCGAGTGGTAAGTTTTCACAGTAGTTTAGTGTTATTAATTCACAACCACCATGTCACACTTTAGCCAAATTAAGACTCAAATCCGTAACCTTGATTCTTTGAAAGATGCTTTGACTGAATTGGGCGTAGACTGGAAACCCGGCCCACGCGAAGTCCGTGGCTATCGCGGTCAAACCCATCCTGCGGAAGTTAGTATTGAGCAGGAAAATGGCTATGACATCGGCTTTAGATGGAATGGCAAGGAATATGAATTAGTAGCTGATTTGCAATATTGGCAGCAAGACCTTTCTGTGGATGGATTTTTGCGCCAGGTAACACAGCGCTATGCTTACCAAACAGTTGTGAAAGAAACCGCTCGTGTTGGTTTTCAAGTCTCTGAACAACAAAAAAATGAAGATGGTTCCATTCGCCTGGTAGTACAGCGCTGGAGTGCGTAATGGCTGATTTTCTGCCGTCGCCGGAAGAACAAGAAGATAACCGTTCCGGTTTGGAACCAGAATTAGGGGGTTTTTTACGGGATGCCCCAGAACGTTCTGGTTTAGAACCGGAATTGGGTGGTTTGCTGCGCCAAAATGGTGTTTATGTTGATGAAATCACCTGTATTGGTTGTAAGCATTGCGCTCATGTTGCACGTAACACCTTTTATATTGAACCAGATTACGGGCGATCGCGCGTGGTTCGGCAAGATGGAGACGCTGAAGAAATTATCCAAGAAGCAATTGATACTTGCCCGGTTGATTGTATTCACTGGGTTGATTACACTGAATTGAAAAACTTAGAAGCAGAGCGCAAATATCAAGTAATTCCCGTAGTGGGTTATCCGGTAGAACAGGCTGTTGCTGCTAGCGAACGTCGGCGTAAAAAGCAAAAGTTAAAGACAAAAAAATCTCGTTATTAACAAAAAACATTAAATCAATATAGTAAAGGACTGGGTATATCCAGTCCTTTTGCTTTTCGTAATATAGCTAATTTATGACAGCATTTCGGTATTTACTTATTCATCTGGAAAAGTCTGTACCTTGCCATCAGGACTGAGAACAACTCGAATTCTGACATCTTGTCCGCGTCTATTGGCGGAAACAAAAGGTTTACCAACTTCAGGCATCCCAGTGCTATCAACGAATTCTCTTGCTGCCTTGTTAAGAGGAAAAATTCGTTCAACTGTGCCGTCAACACTGACTATCAGGCTGTACTCTAATGTTTGTCCTAGTCCAGTAGGTGGTTGCCAACGCTTTTTTAAGTATTCTCTAGCTTCTGCTACTTGAGGTGTATCAAATAATGTACCTGTAGCCACTTCTGTGGATTTAGGGGTTTTGCGTGCATCTCCTAATTGGTCGATGAATGGATTGTTCTCCGCAGTTCTAGACGAAGGAAGTTGTGAAGCAGGTTTTTCTCCAGTAGAAGGTTGCCGTAGGGAATTGATTCTTTCGTCTAGCTGTTGTGAGTTTAGTGCAGAGGTATTACCACGATTATTATTGGGTATGCTCTCAAGAGACGGAGGGAGAACTGGTGAGACATTAGTAGTTGGTAAGCTGCCTGGGTTAGAAGATAGTCTGGGTGGCAAATTTCGCAACTGAGGGAGAGTTCCAGCTTGGGGATTTGACCCTGTAGGGTTCTGTGCAATATTTGGTACTATGGCTATTTCCTGTCCTGGGATTTTACTTGATGGTGAGTTAGCAAGGCTCGCCGTGCCACTTCGTGGAAGCAAGCTACGCGTAGGGTCTCCCAGAGAACTAGGAAGGGTTGCAGTCTTGCCCTGAGTTGTTGTCAGTGAATTATTGGGAAATAGAGGTTGCGGTGCAGAAAAACTAGAACTAGGGGCTGTTAAAGGTGCTTGGGGCAAAGTAGATGTGGAAAGTGGAGGAGTGGAACTTAGCAAATTATCTGATGGAGGGATAATTCCAGGTTCAGGCGTAGGAAAGTTTAGTGAAGTTGAAGGTTCTAAAGCTGTCTTTACTGCTGCTGAATCTGATGTTTTGGCTGTCTGCTGTTCCTTTCCCCTAATGCTGTTAGCATATTGCCAAGTAACTGGTAAGAAACCTATACCTAACACTAATACTGCGGCAACAGGTGCCCAAGCAGGGAACCTCAGAGTCGAAGTGCTGTTGAGAGTTGGGAGTGCCATAACATCAGTTGAGTATTCATCTAAAGCACTTGCCAAATCGAATAATTGCAGCAGAGTGAGTTTAATTACGGGGCCAGATGAGTGGTTGGTAAGAGAACCGAGAAATAAGTTGTGAGTTAAATAGCTGCTTGGTTCTAAGCGGATATTTGCCCCAGGAAACTGGGTGCTAAAGGAATTTAATGTTTTTGTTGAAGACTTTAATTCCGGCTCACCCATTGCTATGCTTGATTCCTGGGTACCGGAGAAACTTACCCAAAAGCTTTCTGGAGACTGTTGAAGGAATTGCTGTACGTAGTTTGTGACTGCATCACATAAAGCTTCAAGTTGCTCGCGATCGCCCCGAATTGGAACTCTGTGTTCTTCTGGGAGTCGGGGATCATCAAAGCGTAGTTCAAAGGTTAGGTGTTTGAGGACAGTTTTCCCCATCCAACGGGACAGAGGCGAGCTTTGGGCGAATACTTCTAGCGTGCAAGTAGGTGGTGTGTAGCGACGAATTACAGAATTTGATAGAGGCATGGCAGGAACTGCGAGGAAGACTATTTGGGATTTTGCAAAAAGTTAAGCCAGTTGCTTGCAAAGAAAAGTTGAAACGGTGGATTCCTTCTGAGTGAAGGAAGTTGGTTAGGTTTCTTTCGTTATTTAGTCTTGTACTAGAAGGAAGCATTGCTGATAGTGCATCGCCTAAGAGCTAATGACGATCAAAAGAGTTTCCCGATCTAGCAAACAAATCACAAGCAAATTTTGATTGAGGAATTTCAAATTTCAAATCTAAAATTTTGTCGAACCGTCTATAAGTGCCAGCCAGAGACGGCGATGTCCACCAGGGGCGCTGTAAAAAAGTAAATCTACAAGCAGTTTTAGTGCCAGGTTGGTAAGCAAATCTGTTGAGATTTTCTCATCCTCTTCCATCCGCTCTTGGTAGGTGTTGCAAAAAGCATCAATATAGTCTCCAAGCAAGGCAGCTTGGTGAGGTTCCCGGTTATTTTCTGCCATTTGTTCCAACAGACCGACAGCGCGGCGAATCAATTCCTGGTGCTGTTTGGCTAAGTAGCAGATGATCAGAACAAGCGATCGCGCTTCTTCGACATCTAGCTTTTTTCGCCCTCCTTGACCTTTACGTAGGGGATTTGACTGGCGCAGTCGCCATAAAGCTACGCGGTCTGGCACTCTTGACTCTAAATTCAGATCAGTTGCCGCCGAAAGCATTGCCTCTGAACCAATCCCAGTTAAGGTTTCTAACGCCAACAGCACCAAGTCTAATTGGGTTTTGATATTATCCCATTGGACTGTATTTGGGGCTGGAAGCTTGATTAAATCCTCCCACTGAGAATTTGGCGTGGCTGAGTTGGCGGCCGAGTGCATAACTTTTAGCATAGGTGATCAAGCTGATAGGGGATGTTGCTGTTACCCATTTTGAAACCAGACTCTCAAGCATCAAACTTGGTTTCCCATTGCTATGAGCCAGAGACTTCAGCTAGATTTTTCTATGTGGTAAACAGCATGTATCTTTGTCCTACTCTAGATGAAAATTTATTTTCAACAAAGTAGAAAAGTATCAATTCTAATTAAGGTTTACCTGACTTTCACTGCTAATTCCGTACAAGAGTATAAATAAACTATTGTTTTGAATGCTAACTGCTAATTATGTAGAATACCTCCTACATTTATTTGCGGTTTGAGATTTTGAAATTTCTTGATGTTTATTACTTGTTCTTAATGTATACATAATTACTATACAAATCTTTTAGCTGTTTGCTAAAGGCACTTCTTACTACTTTCCCTTTCCATCATCCCATCTATGTGTAGCGTTTGATTTCAGGACATCGTGGGTAACATCAGGATAATTGATACCTTCTTGAAACTAATTAGGACTTACGCAAAACACACGCGGTAAGGGCAATTGTATGAATTGCCCTAAGATGAAAATCTTTCTTTTCGGCCATTGTTTGCCTAGTAGGGGCGCAAGGCATTGCGCCCCTCCGATAGAATATTTTTTTAGCTGGAAGTCCCCAAACTTAAAATTTTGTTGATTTAATTGACAAATGGCACAAACTAGAAGCCTTCACATTGATTACTACTTTTTGATGTGAGCAACGGTAACACCAGTACCGCCATCTGCTTGTTCTGCTGGTTCGTAGTTATTTACTCTGGAATGCTGTTGCAAAAATGCGTGAACTCCTTGTCGCAGCTTACCAGTGCCGTACCCGTGAATAATCCAGAGTGGGCCTGTAGCTTCCGAAATGGCTTTATCTAAAATGTATTCGGCATCAGCTACCCGTTTACCACGCAAATCGATGGTATTTTGGGAAGTCCGAATTTCTGGGACATTTTGTGGTGGTGGGGTTACTGCTGCTGGGGCTGGTTTAGCTTTAACAACTGGTTCGGGTTTTTGACCATCTAGAGATTCTATATCTTGCAACTTCACATTCATCTTCATTAGCCCAAAGCGAACGCTTAACTCCCCATCTTCATCGGGGGGGGTGATCACATCTGCTATCTGTCCCAATTTCGGAATGCGGACGCGATCGCCTACTTTGGGCATAAACCCAGCTTTTGGTTTTGCTGGCGTTGCTGGTTGATATTGCTGGCCAATTTGATTTAAAGCATTAGTTGCTTGCTGGGCTTCTTGGGCTGTGGGCGTACCTTTTTGCAAGCGCCGAATTACTTGGGCAATTTCACCTTTCGCTTGGGCGATCGCTTGTTGGACGGCTATTTCTTGTGAAGCCCGCAAACTGCTTTCCCTCTCTTCCAAACTTGCGGCTTTTGCGGATACTTCTTTGTATAAACGTTCCGCTTGCTGCAACAAACTTTGGGCTTCGGCTGCTTTGGTTTCCTGGCGGCGACGTTGGGCTTCTAAGCCAGCAATTACTTGGTTGACTTCATCTGTGGCCTCTCCCACTTGGATTTTCGCCTCTTCTACCACTTCTGGTTTTAATCCCAGGCGTAAGGCAATAGTTAAGGCATTAGAACGTCCAGGGATGCCCCACAGCAGACGGTAAGTAGGCGACAGAGTACTTTCGTCAAATTCGACAGAGGCATTTTCAAACCGCTCGTCTTCGTATTTTAGGGCTTTTAGTTCGCCGAAGTGAGTGGTGGCGATGGTTAGTTGGGCATGGTTAGCGAGATATTGCAACAAGGCGATCGCTAACGCACTACCTTCAACTGGATCGGTTCCTGCGCCGACTTCATCGAGTAAAACGAGTGATTGGGGACTTGTACTGAGCGTTCGCGTAGCGTCTCGTAGAGAAGTCGAAGTATTGAGTATTTCTAAATTCTGTTCTTCCCCATTCCCAATTCCCAATTCCCCATTCCCTAAATTCCCCAATGCCTCTAAAATCCGACTAATCCGGCGGATGTGTCCAGAGAATGTGGATAAACTTTGCTGTAAAGATTGTTCATCGCCAATATCTGCCAGCACTTTGTCAAACCAAGGAATTTCCACTGGTTCGCGCGCGGGGACAAATAAACCCACTTTGGCCATCAATGCTGCTAACCCTAGAGTTTTTAAGGTTACAGTTTTACCGCCAGTATTTGGCCCGGTAATGGTTACAACCCGAATTAGCGGGTTGATCAGCAAATCTACAGGAACTACTGGTTGCCCTTGTTCATGCTGTTGTTGCCACACTAACAAAGGATGTCGTAAGTTCCGTAAAGTAATGATTTCCTTATCTTCACGCCGGATAAATCGCGGGGGATTTGCTCCTAGCCAGAAACTATAGCGGGATCTAGCGGTTGCCATATCCAAAGTGGTGGCGATCGCTAACAATCTCTCTAAATCTGGTTTGACTGCGGCGACTTGTTCCGTCAAAACGCGGCGAATCGCTTCTTCTTCCGCTTGCTCTCTGCGGATGATTTGCCGCAGTTGGTTGCCTAGAGGCACTACCGAATTCGGTTCTACGTAAAGGGTTGCACCACTGGTAGAGGTGTCGTGAACAATACCAGGGATGGCATCTTTTTGTGGTGCTTTTACAGGGATGACAAAGCGATCGCTGCGTTGCGTAATTAGCTGTTCTTGAACTGCCCCAGATTTTGCCTGTAATATATTTTGCAGCTTTTGGGTAATTTGGCTGCGTAATCGCCGCAAATCTGTGCGAATTTCTCCCAGTTTTTGACTCGCGCGGTCAGTTACCTGGGCCCGTTCATCAATACATCGGTGAATTTCTTGTTCTAGTTCTGGATAAGTCCGTAAATCGGCAACTAACTCAGTGAGTATTGGCAAATCTTCCTGATTGTCGATGACACGCCGCAAACTTCTAGCACCCGCGAGGGTGGTGGCGATCGCTAACAGTTCATCCCCTGTCAAAACTCCACTGCGTTCTGCCCGTTCTAAAGAATCGCCAATATCTTGAATTCCCTCAAATGACAGTCCCGTAGTCAGGCGACTTTCCAGTTGGTAGACTTCTTTGGTTTGCTCTAACAACTGTTCGCTTTGAGTCTGAGAATCTGGTATTTTCAGATGACGCGCAGCTGTCGCCCCCAGCTTAGTTGCCGCGAAGGTGGCAAGGTGCTGGCAGAGGCGATGCCATTCTAATAATTCTAAGGTTTCAGATTGGATCAAGGTTTCAACATCTAATCTGAAATTATCGTAACAATTCTAGCTCCTAGATGGCTAAATCTTAAAGGAGAAAATTTCGCTTTATTCAAATTAGCCAGATAGTGTGTGGTAATCACTCAGTAATAAATAGTACGTCAAGCTATCTTTCCTGAGAAATTACCTTAACACATACTGTCATCGAAAACAATACAGAAACTAATTTAAGTAGCCACTATTTCCTTCACCAAAACGTAAGGCTGAACGATGAGAGTATTAAATCGCTTACTGCGCTCAAGATTCCATTCTCCCACCTGTACTGTTGTGGGTTTGGTAATTAATTGCTCATTAATCCACTGTTCTACTGATGGAATGTTATCACTGGCGATCGCTACTCCAACATCCACCAAGTTTAACTCCGGTGATACCAAAATTACTGCATCTCGTTGCACATGAGGAATTAGCCACTCCCACTCTGCCTCATCCAAAATTTCTGTTAATTCCGCTTTTAAATCCGACATCATTCTTCAATTTGTCTTGGCTCATAAATTATTTTACATTAATTGCTACTTTTAACTCTTGTACAGACGCGATTAATCGCGTCTCTCCTAACTCCTGTAAGGACACAATTAATCGCGTCTCTTTCACCTTTTAGCTAAACTTCTGACTTCATTTCATCAATTTCAAATAAAGATACAATTACTCCTGCAATTGGAATAGATATAAAAACACCTAATAATCCTGCTACTCTCGCACCTATTAGCAAAGCAAAAAATATCACTACAGGATTAAGATTTAGCGCCCCTTGCATGATTCGGGGTGCAATCAAGTTGTCTTGTATCTGCTGGAGAATAATACAAGCTATCAATACCTTCAATGCTAACCAAACACCTTGAGATAAGATAAATAGAATAACTGTACTTACTCCTAATGTTGCTCCTATCCCAGGAATAATATCAACAACTCCGACTATGATTGATAATATCAAAGCAAAAGGTACTTTTAATACTAAGAAAACTAGGAAGGTTGAAATTGTGAGAAATGCACTTAATAATAACTGACCTCTAAAAAACCCTAAAAAAGACCGTCTGATTATATTGGTAAATCTATTGCGGCGCTGCTTTGGTACTATTTTTAAAATAAAATTCCACAGTTTGTCTCCATCTAATAGCATGAAGAAAGCTACAACTGCAATTAATATAAAAGTCACAAAATTCGTCATAAAACCTTGTAAAATTGTCAAACTAGTAACAAGGGTTGATACAGCTTGATTCCGCAATTGTTCTTCAATAAAACTTAAATCTATCTGTAAATTACGGTTTCGTAAAAATACTTCTAACCCCTCTAATAAAGGTACTAAAGAATTTAAAAATGCAGTGATACTATCAATTAATTGTTGTCCTTGAGATAAAACTGTTAAGCCTACGGTAATTATCAGACCGCCTATAATCACAATACTGAGTAAGAAAACTAAGCCAACAGCTACACCGTGGGGCAAAAAACGCCGTAGCCCTTGTACAGGATAGCTGAGTAAAAAGGCCAAAATTGCAGCGAATGTGAAAATCACAATGACTGCTTCAAAGTAAGCTAAAAGCTGTACAATTGCCCAGCCAGAAGCAACTAAAAGCAAAAAGCGGACTAATGCCAGATTATTTAATCGCTCCCAAAAATTCTTGGCTTCAAAGCCGCTCATAATAATTCGTAATTCGTAATTCGTAATTCGTAATTAAGCCCTAAAAACACTAGTTGTTTAGCGTGATAAAGTTAGCCGCCCTGTAAGATTGATATTTATTTTTTGGAAGACCTTTACTTTATTGCTAGAGGAATAGAGTTTAAGATTAGAGCAATCTAATAGCGATCGCTACCTCCCTAAAGCATATATCTGTAGTTTCTCTAGATTCATCGTCCTAAATCATGCATTTCGTTAATTACCGTGGCACACTTTTGTGTCAACGCCTCCAATTCCTCTTTATTTGTGGAAGTGGGAGCATCAATCAAGTTACCAATTCTCACAGTGATGGGAACTGCGTGAGGTCGGGACGAGCCTTTTTGTAAAATCTTTTCAGTACCCCAGACACTTACTGGTAATATTGGGGCTTTTGCTTTCGCCGCTAGCAACAGTGCGCCTCTTTTGGGGTCTGTAATTCGACCATCTGGGGTACGAGTACCTTCCAAGAAAACACCGACAGCCCAACCATTATTGAGATATTCTAGGGCGGAACGGATAGCATTGCGATCGGCACTTCCTCGACTCACCGGGTAAGCACCGTACAGTTTAATCGCTTGCGCCAAAACAGGGATTTTAAATAACTCTTCCTTAGCCATGTACGCTACAGGACGACGTACACAATTAGAGACAATCGGCGGGTCAAAGTAACTAGCGTGATTACTTACTACTAACAACGGCCCTGATTGGGGGACATTTTCCGTACCATGAATCTGGCCCCGAAAGTAAGTGTGAAGCATGGGGCTGACTACTGACCATTTAAAGGCGTGGTAAAGTGCCAGACTGATAAACGGTTCGCGGTTTTTGTCCACAGAAGATAATGCAAATCAAACTGAATTTAGCATAAGCGATCGCAACACCCAGATCAAATGCAAAAATGCGATGGAGATGAATTATTTCACCTATTGGGGAACACTAAATCTAGAAATCTTTATAATTTAACAGTATGTTTCTCACTACAGTCAGTATTTCTGGATACAAGATTATCGAAAAACTCTACAACGGTTCTCGAACCGTGGTTTATCGCGGTTATCGAGAAACTGACTCATTACCTGTAGTAATTAAATTGCTCAAAAATCCTTATCCGAGTTTTAGCGAACTCTTATCGTTTCGTAATCAGTACACCATAGCTAAAAATCTCAACTCACCTCTAATCATCCAAACCTACAGCTTGGAACCGTATCAAAATGGCTATGCGTTGGTAATGGAAGATTTTGGCGGAATTTCTCTTAAAGATTATTTCACCTCTGACCAGACGCGACATACCGCTTTTCTAGAAGAGTTTTTATTAATTGCGATCGCACTGTGCAACACCTTAGATATACTCTACCGCGAACGGATTATTCATAAAGATATCAAACCCGCCAATATTCTAGTTAATCCTGAAACCAAACAAGTTAAATTAATTGACTTTAGTATTGCATCTCTGCTACCACGAGAAACCCAAACTCTGATGAGTCCAAATGTATTAGAAGGGACACTCAGTTATTTATCACCAGAACAAACAGGTAGGATGAATCGAGGGATTGACTATCGAACTGATTTTTATGCTCTAGGTGTAACTTTTTACGAACTACTAACTGGAAGATTACCATTTAGATCAAACGATCCAATGGAGTTACTACATTGTCATATTGCAAAAGATCCAGAAAAAATCAAAAGCGAAGAAATTCCTCAAGTGATTTCAGATATTGTCATAAAATTGATGATGAAAAATGCTGAAGATCGCTATCAGAGTGCATTAGGATTAAAATTTGATTTAGAAAAATGTTTACATCAGCTAAAAGAAACTGGCACAATTGATAACTTTGAAATTGCCCAAAGTGATGTGTGCGATCGCTTTATTATCCCCGACAAACTCTATGGAAGAGAAGCCGAAATAACTGCCCTTCTTGAAGCCTTTGAAAGAGTTAGCAAAGGTGCGACTGAAATGATTCTAGTCGCTGGTTCTTCAGGCATTGGTAAAACTGCTGTTGTTAACGAAGTTCATAAACCGATTGTGCGCCAACGCGGTTATTTTATCAAAGGCAAATTTGACCAATTTCAACGGAATATTCCCTTCAGTGCTTTTGTACAAGCATTCCGAAATTTAATGGGTCAATTATTAACAGAAACTACTTCTAAAATTCAACAATGGAAAAGTAAAATCTTAGAAGCTTTAGGTGAAAATGGACAAGTTATTATTGAAGTTATTCCCGAATTGGAAAGAATTATTGGCAAACAAACACCAGCCATAGAATTATCAGGAAGCGCATCACAAAATAGATTTAATTTATTATTTCAAAAATTCACTCAAGTTTTTACTAGTGTTGAACATCCATTAGTAATATTTTTAGATGATTTGCAATGGGCTGATTTGGCATCACTGAAATTAATGCAGTTATTAATAGCTGATACCAAACATCTTTTATTAATTGGTGCTTATCGAGATAATGAAGTAAATCCAGTACATCCGTTGATGTTGACTATTAGTGAGATCCAAAAAACAGCAGCAACTATTAACACAATTACTTTAGCACCATTAAGTCAAGGAGATGTGAATCAATTAATTGCTGCAACGCTTAAATGTTCCGAAGCTTTAGCATTCCCAATTTCACAGATAGTTTACAAAAAAACTTTTGGCAATCCATTTTTTGATACTCAATTTTTAAAATCATTATACCAAGATGGGCTAATTAAATTTAACTTTACAGAGGGTTGCTGGCAATGTGATATCACCGAAATTAATCAGCAAACAGTTACAAATGATGTAGTTGAATTCATGGTATTGCAATTGAGAAAGCTACCACAAGCAACTCAAGATGTTTTGAAATTAGCTGCTTGTATTGGAAATCAGTTTGATTTGAAAACATTGGCAGTTGTTTCAGAACAATCGCAAGTAGAAACCGCAACTAATTTGTGGAACGCATTGAATGAGGGTTTAATTTTACCTACTAGTGAGGTATATAAATTTTATCTTGCTGAGGTAAATCAAGCTATTGCTGAAGAAAGTTCAGAAATTGTTAACTATAAGTTTTTACACGATCGCGTCCAAGAAGCAGCATACTCTCTTATCCCTGAAGAACAGAAAAAAGCTACCCATCTACAAATAGGTAAGCTATTACTTCAAAACACACCTGAAATCAAAAAAGAAGAAAAACTTTTTGAAATTGTTAATCAGTTAAATATTGCATTAACACTAATTATTGATCCCATTGAACGAGAACAACTCCTCAAGTTGAATTTAAAAGCAGGTAGGAAAGCACAATTGGCAACTGCTTATACATTAGCAGTTGAATATTTAACAATAGGTTTAGAACTTTTACCTCATGAGAGTTGGTATAGCCAGTATGAGCTAACACTATTACTATATCAATCAATTACAGAAGTACTTTGTCTGAGTGGTGACTTTGAACGCATGGAAAGCTATGCAACTGTCGTTATCCAACAAGCAAAAAATATCCTCGAACAAATTCCTATCTACAATGTCAAAATTCAAGCTTACATGGCACAGGCACAGCACAAGAATGCTTTGCAAATTGCACTGACTGTTCTGCAATCAATAGGAGTGGAACTGCCTCAACAAGTCAATCAAACTGATATCGAGTCTGAACTAGAACAAACAAAATGTCTTTTGGCAGATAAACCAGCAATGGATTTACTAGAACTGCCAAAGATGACGGATGAGAATATTCTGGCAGCAATGCGAATTTTGTCGAGCATTATGTCAGCAGCTTACCAAGCAAATCCCCCATTATTTCGAGTAATCGTATTTAAACAAGTTCAATTGTCAATCCTCTATGGTAATGCTCCAGAATCTACCTATGCTTATGCTAGTTATGGACTTATACTCTGCGGTGTTTTAGGAGAAATTGATACAGGATATGAATTTGGAGAAATGGCATTACTGTTACTTGAACGGTTAAATGCCTTCAAAGTTAAATCAAAAACTCTATTTGCAGTAAATTGTTTTATTCGACATTGGAAATCGCCTGTTAAAGACACTTTAAATCCTCTTTTACAAGCCTATACAAGCGGTTTAGAAACTGGTGATATTGAATATGCTGTAATGTCTGCCTATGTTTTTGGCAGATATGCCTATTTAAGTGGTCATGGTTTAGAGGAATTAGCCCAAGCTATGGGAAACTATGGTGCAATTATGCACCAGTTTAAGCAAACTACCTATTTGAATTTCAATAGTATCTATTATCAATCAGTTTTGAATCTGTTGGGAATGTCAGACAATCCTTGTTTATTAATTGGCGAAGTTTATGATGAAGTTGCAATGTTGCCTCTGCATCAAGCTGCCAATCAAACTAGTATTATTTGTCAGCTTCATTTTTGTAAACTGCTTTTATGTTATCTCTTTGGTAACTATCAAGAAGCACTAATAAACGTCGCTGTTGTCGAGAAATATTTAATCAGCGTGACTGGATTAGTGCTAATTCCAACCTTTTATTTTTATGAGTCTTTGACTAATTTATCTTTATATAAAGACTGCTCAATAACTGAGCAAAAATTAATTATTGACCGAGTAGAAGAAACTCATAAAAAACTCAAAAAATGGGCAGAGAGTGCGCCACAAAATTATGCTCACAAATATAACTTGGTAGAAGCTGAAAGATTTCGGATACTAGGACAAAAAATCGAAGCAATAGAATTGTACGATCGCGCCATATCTCTTGCCAAAGAAAACGGCTACATTCAAGAAGAAGCACTTAGCAATGAACTAGTAGCCAAATTCTACCTCGACTGGGGTAAAGAAAAAATCGCCCAAGTCTATATACAAGAAGCATACTACTGCTACGCCCGTTGGGGAGCTAAAGCCAAAGTTAATCACCTAGAAAAAACTTATCCCCAACTACTCAAACCCATCTTGCAACACCAACGAATCAATTTCAATCCCTTAGAAACTATTGCTTTTCGTGGCACCGCCTCATCTTCTAGTACTGGCAACACTAGTATTGCTGATGTTCTGGATTTTACCTCTGTTTTCAAAGCTGCTCAAGCTATTTCCAGTTCTCTAAAATCAGATCAACTCATTGCCAGCCTCACTCGCATTATTTTAGAAAACTCTGGCGCGAAAAGAGTTGTACTAATTCTTCCCCAAGAGGAGGACACTTGGGAAGTTAAAGCAATTACCTTTATCGAGCATGAGGAAATACAAACTATCCTCAATCCACAATTACTAGACAATTGTCAAGATATTCCCGTAAAAATTATCAATTATGTCAAAAATACTCAACAAACAATTGTTATAGACAATTGCAAAACAGATATTCCTGGGATAATTGGAAAATATATGTTGGAACATCAACCTCAGAGTGTGTTGTGTGTCCCAATTATTAATCAAGTGCATTTGGTAGGAATTCTCTACCTAGAAAATAGCTTAACTCAAGGGGTTTTTACTAGCGATCGCCTCAGTGTAATTAACCTTCTTTCATCTCAAGCTGCAATATCTCTAGAGAATGCTCGACTATATCAACAAGCAGGAATTGCATTACAAGACTTACAACAAGCACAATTACAAGTTGTCCAAAGTGAAAAAATGTCTGCATTGGGTAATTTGGTTGCAGGGGTAGCCCATGAAATGAATAATCCTTTGGGCTTTATTTCTGCCAGTCTCCAACAAGCTAAACCCACTATTGCAGATATTGTTGAACATTTAAAACTATATCAAGAAAGTCTACCCAATCCCAACGATAAAATCAAAGGCCATGCCGAAGATATTGACTTGGATTATAGTTTATCAGACTTACCCAAGATAATTGATTCTATGACAATGGCGTGCGATCGCCTCCGCAACATCAGCACCAGTCTTCGCACTTTCTCTCGTGCTGACAAAGATTATAAAGTGCCGTTTAATATCCACGAAGGCATAGATAGCACGATTTTAATTCTCAAACATCGTCTGAAAGCCAATGAAGAACGTCCCGAAATTAAAGTGGTAACTGATTATGGAAATTTGCCCCAGGTTGAATGTTTTCCTGGGCAACTAAATCAGGTATTTATGAATATTCTAGCCAATGCTATTGATGCGCTAGATGAATCAAATATTGGCCGGAATTTTACAGATATCCAGTCCAATCCCAACCAAATTAGAATTAAAACCTCTTTAGAAAATGAAGGCGTGAAAATTGCGATCGCAGATAATGGCAATGGGATAAGTGAAGAAGTGAAAGAAAAGATTTTTGACCACCTATTTACTACAAAAGGTGTGGGTAAAGGTACAGGATTAGGATTAGCGATCGCTCGGCAAATTGTCGAAGAAACCCACGCCGGAAAATTGAATTTTAACTCGATTCTAGGTGAGGGTACAGAATTTATCATTGAAATTCCGGTGTAATTTTTAGCTTTTTTGGTAAACAGCTTGAAATATCTGGGAATACTAAATCTAGAAGTCTTAAGGATTTAATATTGCAGCCAAGATTTAATGTTCCCTTAATCAAATTTCCCAAATGTTAGTATCAACATCCGATTTATAAGGAGTGTCTAGCTATGCAAGCATATTCACAGCAACAACGCAATTCATTGATTAAGCGACAAATAGCTCTTATCGCTCTAGTAGTTCCTGCATTAATAGTAATTAGTACCGGTTGCACTACTCAAACTTCCAGTAATAATCCCCAGCCAACGCCCAGCATTCAAGCTAGTGTGGAAAACGTACCAGCAACTTTAGCGATCGCAATTATCGCCCAAGCGTCGAATGACACAGACCAACAGGAACAAATACGAACTTTAACTGAATACCTAAATAAAACCCTGAAACGACCTGTATCTATCCAAGCGGTCAAAGACTACAAACGTACCGTCGATCTTTTGGTAGAAGAAAAGGTGCAAATCGCCTTACTAGGGCCACTTTCTTATATTGAGGCAAAGCGACGGAATCCACAAATCGAGGCGATCGCTGCCCCTATCACTAAAAGTACGGGACGACCTTGGTATAAATCAGCTATTATCGCTAATTCTGCCAGTGGGATCAAAACCCTCAAAGATCTTAAGGGCAAGCGGCTTGGCTTTACCAGTAAACTATCAACATCAGGTTATATGTTTCCTGTAGTTCACCTATTAGATATAGGTTTCAAGTTTGATAGCGATTTTGCCTCTGTTCAGTTCTTTAAGA
Source organism: Nostoc sp. (assembly GCF_036917775.1). Classification (GTDB taxonomy): domain Bacteria; phylum Cyanobacteriota; class Cyanobacteriia; order Cyanobacteriales; family Nostocaceae; genus Nostoc. Next base: position 124,639 of record NZ_JBALEQ010000121.1, on the reverse strand, counting down.
ACCATAAGAACTCATTAGCTGCACTGCTAGATGGGCAAGTTGATGCTGTAGGTATTGAGTTTGACATTTATAAGCAAGCCAAAAAAGCTGGCAAAATCAATGATTCTTATCAGGTAATGTGGGAATCAGAACCAATTCCCCAATCTCCTATTGTTGTTTCTCAAAAACTATCTCCCCAGCTTATTGCTGAATTGAAAGAGGCATTTATTAGTGCCCCTATTGGAATGCTGAATCTTGATGGAATTCCTTCTAATGGATATACCCTGGTGCAAGACTCAGACTACGATCGGGTGAGGCAGGTCAAGAAACAATTAGACGAAAAATTAGCAAAGACAAAATGAAGATTTGGCAGAAATTTTTTGGCTCTTCGGTAATAACCGTTGGGATGATTATTATTGCCGTAGGCACAAGTAATCTAGTACTGGGACGTGCCCGCGTTCAGGTAGAAGAGGCACATTATAAAAGCCTGAAACTGATTGGCAATGCTCAAACCACAAATTTACTCCTAGCACGGCAAATTATCACACTCAAAGATTTGTTAGTGCTAGAAAATCCTCAAGCTAAAATTGCCGAATATCAAGCAGTGAAGCAAGAATTTTTATCTATATTAGATGAAATGAAAAAACTTAGCCCCACTACTAAAGAATTAGATATTGTATATCGTCGGTATCAAATCTTTGATAACTTGGCAACGGAAATTAGTCAATCGGTTATTAGCCAAAATAGTCTGTCTGTAGCAGAAGTGAAGGAAGACTATAGAGCTATTAACGCTTTTAATCGAGATGTGAATTTTTATACTTCTAAGATTATTAGAATTTTGCAACAAGAGCAAAAACTGGCTCTTCAGGCAGGGCAAGATTTAAATGAAACCGAGCAAATTGTCAAGTGGGGAATTCTTGTTTTTATTTTGTTAGTTCTTGCTGGGCAGTTTGTCCTAATTCTATTGCCAGCAGTGCGCTCTATCAAGAAACTTCAGACCGGCGTAGCGACCATTAGAGAGGGTAATCTGGACTACAGATTAGACATCCAGACTGGTGATGAAGTCGAGCAATTAGCCAGCGAGTTTAACCGTATGACTGTTAAGTTAGCAGAGTCTTATCGTGATTTGGAGGCAAAAAAGAATTTTGCCAATGAAGCCAACCAAGCAAAAAGCGATTTCCTGGCTAATATGAGTCACGAACTCCGTACCCCCCTCAACGGTATTTTAGGCTATGCTCAAATTCTCGGACGTTCCAAAGTTATCCCCGACAAAGAACGTCATGGTGTGAATATTATTCATCAGTGCGGCTCTCATCTCCTAACATTAATTAACGACATTTTAGACCTCTCAAAAATCGAAGCCCGCAAACTGGAACTTGCTCCCAAAACTATTCACTTCCCCTCCTTTGTTCAAGGCGTGGTCGAAATTTGTCGGGTTCGCGCTGACCAAAAAGGACTTGACTTTATTTATCAACCTGATCCCAATTTGCCTATTGGAGTTGAGGCTGATGAGAAAAGGCTCCGCCAAGTCTTACTGAATGTCTTAGGAAATGCGATTAAATTTACCGACAAAGGGAGAGTCACCCTGAAGGTAGAAGTATTAGAGTCAAATTCCACCATTCCCTTGCCTCGCTTCAAGTTTCAAGCGATAGATACTGGAGTGGGCATTGCCTCTAATCAGATCAACAAACTATTCCAAGCCTTTGAACAAGTAGGGGATCAAAAACGCCAGTCGGAAGGCACAGGGTTAGGTTTAGCCATCAGCCAAAGAATTGTGGAATTGATGGGAGGAAAAATTCAGATTGAGAGTGAACTGGGAGTGGGCAGTAACTTTTACTTTGAGGTGGCATTGCCTCTCGCCTCTGATTGGGCGCAAAAAAGTTCAGTCACTGAGGGACGCACCATTATCGGCTACGAGGGGAAACCACGCCATATTCTGATTGTGGACGATCGCTGGGAAAATCGGTCAGTCTTGGTAAATCTCTTGGAGCCACTGGGGTTCACGTTTACCGAAGCAGAAAATGGTGAAGAAGGCTTAGAGAAAGCCAGAGAAAAACAGCCAGATTTAGTAATTACAGATTTAGCGATGCCGATAATGGATGGCTTTGAAATGCTCAGGGAGTTACGCACTTCTGAGGATATCAAGCATTTGTTGGTAATTGTATCTTCAGCATCGGTGTCAGAAATTGACCAACAGAAGAGTTTAGCTATGGGTGGAGATGATTTTCTCACAAAACCCGTTGATGCGGAAGAGTTGTTCACCTTGCTGGCCCAGCACCTGCAACTCACTTGGAAATATGAAGCAGTCGAGTCAGGTATTGGTGACACGGCGATGGACAAAGAGGTATTCACGGAACTAATTCCCCCAGCAGCCGCAGATTTGGAAATGTTACTGGAACTGGCGCAGGATGGCTTACTGAGAGAATTGACAGAAACTGCAAAGAAAATTGGCCAAAAGGATCGGCGTTATCAACCTTTTATAGGGCAGGTAGTACAACTAGCCAAGCAATTTCAAACTGAGAAGATTGAAACCTTGATTCAACAATACCTTACTAATATTTAGGATTTAAGGACGATTATGGCAACAACTTTAAGTGGGTTAATTTTAATCGTTGATGATATTCCCACTAATTTGGATGTCATCTCAGAGGCTTTAAGTAATGAAGGTTATAAAGTTGCGATCGCAACCAGTGGCGAACGCGCCCTGCAACAAATTGAGCGGCGACCACCCGATCTGATTTTACTGGATGTGATGATGCCAGGAATTGATGGATTTGAAACTTGCCAACGCCTGAAAGCTAATCCCAAGACTTGCGATATTCCGGTGATGTTTATGACTGCTTTGGCTGATGTAGACAACAAAGTTAAAGGGCTTAAACTTGGTGCAGTAGACTACGTTACCAAGCCGTTCCAAGAAGAAGAAGTGTTAGCACGGGTGAAAACCCATTTACAGTTGCGTCTCTTGAGTCAAAATTTAGAACAGCAAGTGGCTCAAAAAACTGCTGAATTACGAGCAACTCAGATGCAAGTCATTCAACGCGAAAAAATGTCGGCTCTGGGCGACTTGGTGGCTGGTGTTGCCCACGAAATTAATAATCCCGTTGGCTTTCTTTCGGGCAATATTCAACACGCTTTAGAGAACATTAAAGATTTGTTTGGATTGCTGGATTTAGTTCAGCAAGAATCTGCTAATTTCAGTCCGGCAATTCAAGATAAAATTGAAGCGATTGACCTCGAATACATCCGTGAAGACTTACCAAAGTTAGTTGGCTCGATGCGAGAAGGAGTAAACCGGATTAAAGACATTAGCATCAGCTTGCGGACATTTTCTCGTGCTGATAGCGATCGCCCCATTCCTGGCAATATTCACGATGGTATTGATAGTACAATTATGATTCTCAAACATCGTCTCAAAGCTTCTGATACTCGCCCAGAAATTCAAGTAATTAAAGAATATGGCAATCTCCCCCAAGTGGAATGTTATGCAGGACAATTAAATCAGGTATTTATGAATCTGTTGGCTAATGCGATCGATGCTTTAGAAGAATCAAATCCTGGACGTAGTTATGCAGAGATTAAAATTAATCCTAATCAAATTATTATTAAGACAGAACTATCTGAAGATATGCAGCAAGCAATAATTCGCATCAAAGATAACGGTATTGGCATGAGTGAGGCGGTGCAGCAGAAGATTTTTAACGAGTTATTTACTACTAAAGAAGTAGGTAAAGGTACGGGGTTAGGATTAGCGATCGTCCGGCAAATTATCATCGAAAAACATGGAGGGACAATTACAGTCAACTCTGAACTAGCAGCAGGAACAGAGTTTGTCATCACCTTACCCACTCAAGCAGAACAAACAAGTTGATTTTTTAGTATATTCAGAATCATTTAACTAACCAATCACCAATTCTCAAACACTATTGCTGATAATCAATCGGGTGGCTGGACAGAAAGCTAAGGGCGATTTCACTGCTGCTTAAAACCAATGACATAACAGCGCTGTTTTGTTACGTGTTTCAACGTCATGAACAGGCGCTCTTAAACATCAGTCTCGCAAAACAATACTTAGGAGCAACGGTACTACTAAAGGTGTGGGAAAAGGGACGGGATTGGGGTTAGCGATCGCTCGTCAAATCGTTGAAGAAAAACATGGAGGAGTGATAGAGGTAGATTCTAAACCAGGTAAAGGTACTGAGTTTGTAATCCAGCTACCTCTGTAGCATATAGATCTATCTGCACATCCATACGAACTTTCAGGAAATCTTCAGCCTAAATACTTATCTCTGCTACTGCATGCTTACCCAATTTAGACAAATCCTTAAGAAACAGTGGTCTTTGAAGTCTGTCCATATCGTTAAGAATCGCCCTACCTCACTTACCCACAAAACACTAATTAATATGGCACTGCGAGTAACAGGGGTGGTACTCGTGTCTGCTGGGGTAAGCTATGTCCATGTCATATCCCGTTTGGAAGCCCAGACCCAAGCCCAGCTAGAAAGGTACATTAGGGGACGGGGAGAGCAAGAAAGCAGCATCTTTCAACTTGCACAGGATAACCTTGCAATGCTTGGCGATCGCCTTTTGCTGGAACTCAAGCAACCCACTAATATTGATTTCCAGGCTGAATTTGAACGGCAGTATTTTTCTTGGAACGATGGTACCAGACGCAATTTTCCCCAAAATCGACCGCTCAAAGACTTTGATTCGACTCGATATGCCGGATCAGTCATTGGTCGAAATGTGCAAATAACTCAAGAATTAAAGCAGCGTGTGCTAACGGCTAACACACTGGTTACTAACTACGGCGCTGCTTGGTCTAATCGGTTTGTCGATACCTATTTTCTGACACCAGAAAATACAGGGGTTAACTATTGGAAGGGGATACCAATCGCCTTAAAGATACCGCCTGATGTCTACAACCCGAAAGAGGAATACTTCTATATTGCTGATCCTCAACATAACCCGGCGCGATCGCCTAAGTGGACAGGTGTTTATCTCGATCCAAGTGTAAATATCTGGATGGTTTCGGCAATTGTACCTGTTTATGAGGGCGATCGCTTCTTGGGTGTTGTGGGACATGATGTGGTCTTAACCGATCTCATGCAGCATACCATCCAGGATCAATTACCAGGTACTTACAATCTAATTTTTCGCTCAGACGGTCGTTTAATTGTCCACCCCCAGCGCACTGCCCAAATTCAGCAAGCTCAAGGTCAACTCAAAATCGATACAATCAACGATCCTCATCTCAACCGCATTTTTCAGTTGGTGACAAACGCTCAACCAAAAACCCACGTCCTTGAAAATAGCCAAGACCGTGAATACTTGGCAGTGACACGCTTACAAGGTCCAGATTGGTATTTTGTCACCGTCTATCCCAAATCACTGCTAGCAGGGGAAGCATGGGATACTGCTCAATTTATCTTAATGTCCGGTGCATTGGCGCTGCTGCTTGAAGTTTTGTTGCTCTTGTCGGTGTTGCAACAACAAATCGCTAAACCCCTCCAGCAATTAACCGCCGCTAGTAACCAACTTGCTAACGGTGATTTTGCGATCGATCTCGATTCCATGCGACAAGATGAACTGGGAGGACTTGCTAGTTCTTTCAACAGCATGGCAAGTCAGTTAAAGACTTCTTTTATCCAACTAGAACAGGTAAATAATGCCTTAGAGCGAAGGGTTGCGGAGCGGACAACAACATTACAAAAGACACTTGAAGAACTACGTCGTACCCAAGCTCAGATGATCCAGAGTGAAAAAATGTCAGCCTTGGGGCAACTCGTCGCAGGCGTGGCACATGAGATCAATAATCCTGTCAGCTTTATTCACGGCAACCTCACATATATACAAAATTATGCTCAAGATTTATTGAAATTTATTCAACTGTATCAGTCTCACTATCCCAATCCAGTCGCTGAAATTCAAACTCAGGCTAAAGAATTGGATCTGGAATTTATTCGAGATGATCTGCCGAAGATACTTTCTTCAATGGAAATTGGCACCAATCGCATTAGCGAAATTGTGCGATCGCTCCGCAATTTCTCGCGCTTAGATGAATCTGAATTTAAGACGGTTGATATTCATGAGGGTATTGATAGTACATTATTGATTTTGCAACATCGTCTGAAAGATCAACCGCAACGTCCAGCAATAAAAGTGATAAAAAACTATGGTAAATTGCCTCCAGCGATCTGCTACCCAGGACAACTCAATCAGGTATTTATGAATATTCTGTCTAATGCTATTGATGCCTTAGAAGATGCAAATCAGCAACGCACGCCTACAGAAATTCATTTACATCCCAACACAATTTGGATTCATACTTGCTTGGTATCTGAAAACCAAATCAAGATTTCCATTGCAGATAATGGTCTTGGAGTTCCAGACACAATTATAACAAGGTTATTTGACCCCTTTTTTACAACTAAAAATGTGGGTAAAGGATCTGGATTAGGTTTAACTATCAGCTATCAAATTGTTACTGAACTACATCTTGGTAAACTTGATTGTAATTCCACACAAGGATTGGGCGCAGAATTTGTTGTCACCCTACCTCTAAAAGCTAAAAAGATTCAACAGCAACAGGTAAATCAGTAGTACTCTGGATATTTTGTAAAATCAAATCAGGGCTATTACGTTTAATCAAGCCAGTTAAGACTTTACCCGGGCCAACTTCTACTACTCGCTGGATACCGTTAGCTGGTAATTGCAAAGAAATTTCTCGCCACCGTACAGAACCAGTCATTTGTTTATTGAGGCGCTGCTTTAAAATCTCGGCATCAATAGACGGAATTGGTTCTACATTAGATAAGACTGGCACATTAGCTGGTTGAAATTCCACAGATTCTAAAATGTCTTGGAATTCCGCCGCAGCTGGTGCGATTAAATGTGAATGAAATGCTCCAGAAACTTTTAGGGGAATAGCACGCTTGGCTTTAACTTGAGTCATCACCGCTTGTACAGCCTCAGTCGTACCTGAAATTACCACTTGAGCCGAACTATTATCATTTGCGATTACCACATCAGGCGTTTCGGCAATAACTTTTTCTAACTGTTCGCGGTCAAAGTTGATCAAAGCTGCCATCATACCATCGATAGAACTATCCATAAGTTCTGCCCGACGCTTCACCAGATATAAACCAGCCGGCCACTCGAAGACACCCGCTATATAAAGAGCAGTATATTCCCCCAAACTGTGACCAGCAACTAAATCTGGCTGATGTCCTCGTTCTCGAAGCAAGTCAGCAAGAATGCTTTCAACCACATAAAGACTTGGCTGAGTATATAGCGTCTGTGATAACTTCTCTTCTTGAGTTTGACAGATTTCAGTTACAGACCAACCCAAAATATCCTCAGCTTTGGCAAGCTTGTCTTTAGCGGATGGTATATCTAATAAATCCATTCCCATTCCCAGGGCTTGGGAACCTTGTCCGGGAAACACCCATGCAGTTTTTGTCATTTGTCAATAGTCAGTGGTCATTGGTCATTTGTCATTGGTCATTTGTCATTCACAAAGGACAAATGACTAATGACAAATTGCAAAATATTTATCTTCCCCATTGAAAGATTGCCGCGCCCCAAGTAAGACCGGCACCAAAGCCGGATGTCGCAACGATGTCATTGGGTTTAATTTTACCTTGTCGCACTGCTTCATCCAAAGCTAAGGGAATGGAAGCAGCAGAGGTATTGCCGTACTGGGCGAGATTACTTATAACTTTATGTTCTGGGATATTTAGACGTTGAGCAACGGCATCGATAATGCGCTGATTAGCTTGATGTAACACTAGCCAATCTATTTGGTCAACCTTAAGGTTAGCTTGAAATAAGGCTTTATCTATGATTTCTGGGACTTTTTGCACAGCAAAGCGGTAGACTTCTTTGCCGTTCATAGTAATAGGTTGATAAGTGCCTTTAGTGATATTTACACCAGGGAGTAATTCTTGGGAAGCGCCTGCATAGGCAAGGTTGAGGTGATGGTTTTGAGTGCCATCACTTTTAAGTGCAAATCCTAATAGGCGATCGCTTTTAGAAGCCTGCAATACTACTGCTCCTGCACCATCGCCGAATAGTACACAAGTCCGACGATCTTGCCAATCTACCCAACGAGAGAGGATATCTGCCCCTATCAACAGTACATTTTTATAGACACCGGTTCTAATGTATTGGGCTGCTGTAACCAGACCAAACACAAAGCCAGAGCAGGCTGCTGTCAAGTCAAAGGCGACTGCGTTGGTAGCTCCTAATTGAGCCTGTACTTGACAAGCACTACCAAACAAATCATCAGGGGTGGAAGTCGCTAGCAAAATCAAGTCTAGGTCTTCTGGTCTAATTCCTGAAGCTGCGATCGCGCGACTACTGGCAGCAGCAGCTAGTCCACTTAAGGACTCAGATGACACCGCTAATCGTCGTTGGCGAATTCCTGTTCTTGTGGCAATCCACTCGTCTGATGTTTCAACTAGTTCAGTCAATGTCTGGTTGTGTAGGGAAGTTGCTGGTACTGCCGAGCCACTTCCGGTAATTGCTATGCCTAAGTTTTCCACACCTAATCTCCCAAGCTATCAGCTTATGTCCTTTGTCATTTGTCCTTTGTCATTTGTCCTTTGTCAGTTGTCCTTTGTCAGTTGTCCTTTGTGCTTTACAAATGACCAATGACTAATGACCAATGACCAATGACTAATGACTAACCGCTTTCGCGCTCTAGGATATATTGGGACTGAATTCGTTGTAGCACCTGGTTGTCAACAGCTTCTTTAGCCATGCGAATAGCATTGAAAATCGAAGGTGCTTGTGAGCTACCGTGACCAATAAAACAAACTCCTGCCACGCCTAATAACAAAGCACCACCATGTTCTGCATGATCCATGCGTTGCTTAACTCGCTTCAGGTTTGGTTTTAAGAATGCTGAACCGATTTGACCATGCAGTCCTTGGGGTAATTCTTCCCGCAGAATTTGCAGAATCACTTCTCCAACTGCTTCGGCAAATTTTAACAGTACATTGCCCACAAAGCCATCGCAGACAATTACATCGAAGTGACCGGAAAGCACATCACGCCCTTCGGCATTGCCAATAAAATTAATTTGAGAATTTTCGCGGAGCAGTTGGTGGGCACGGACGGCTGCATCATTGCCTTTAGAGTCTTCTTCACCGATATTCAACAAACCCACTTTCGGTTCAGTTGTACCTAAGACATACTGACTGTAAGCCGATCCCATGACGGCAAACTGCTCTAAAAACTTCGGGCGGCAATCTACATTTGCGCCAACATCAAGAACTAACACTGGTTTTCCAGCAACAATTGTCGGAAAAACAGTCCCGATTGCTGGACGATCAATTCCCGGCAATCGTCCTAAGCGAAGCAAGGCTGATGCCATTGCTGCCCCAGAGTGACCGGCAGAAAATACGGCATCTGCCTTTTGCTGCTTAACTAAATCCATTGCCACATTGATAGAAGCCTTGCGTTTGCGTCTAACCGCATTTAAAGGCTCCTCATCCATTGCGATCGCTTCCTCAGCAGGAACGATCTCCACCTGCGCTAAATTCGTTTTTGGCGGCAAGGCAGCTTCTATTTGTTGGGGATCACCAACAAGTAATATCTCTACACCCAATTCTTCCTTTGCTCGCAGTGCGCCAGCAACGATTTCACCGGGTGCGTGATCCCCTCCCATTGCGTCAATTGCGATCCGTACGCGAGTCGATCCCATTGCTCAGAGCTTTTAGAAACCTTATAAATTTTACCAGATGGCTTTGCCGAAAAAGCTTAACTTTCTGACCGCCAAATTACTTCTGTTACTATTGCAACAATTTTTGCTGGCAAGCTCAAGATAGCACGAATTGGGGAATGGGGAATGGGGCAGGGGGAACGGGGCAGGGGGCAGGGGGCAGGGGGAAATGACCTAAGCTTTGAGCCAACAAGCTTTGCGGAACATGGATCTGATTCCCCCACTTCTAGTAAGTGGTTCTCAAGGGAGGGGTCGAATCCCTTTTTTGCTCCCTTGCCTCCTGCCCCCTGCCCCCTACTCCCTACTCTTCAATCCCCAACACCCAGTTAACTAGCGTCCGAACGCCGTAGCCGGTTGCTCCTGCGCCGTTGTAGCCATTTTCTTTATCTGTCCACACTGGGCCAGCAATATCTATGTGCGCCCAAGGGGTTTCTTTGACAAATTGCTTGAGGAAAAGAGCAGCAGTAATGGCACCACCTGGACGCGGCCCTGTATTTTTCATGTCCGCAATCCCAGACTTTAGCCCTTCAAAATATTTTTCTTCCATTGGCATCCGCCAAATCTTTTCCCCTGAAGTTTGGGCAGCTTTCTCGATTTGGGAAGCTACGTCATCATCGGGAGTGTACAAACCTGCAATATCATCACCCAAGGCAATGACGTTAGCACCGGTTAGGGTGGCTAAATCAACGATCGCATCTAATCCCAATTTGTCAGCATACACCAAGGCATCTGCTAAGGTTAAACGTCCTTCTGCGTCGGTGTTGTTCACTTCGATTGTTTTGCCGTTTGACGCGGTGAGAATGTCTCCAGGGTGCATGGCGCGACCGCTAATCATGTTTTCGGCTACCGCCGAGATAAAGTGAACTTCAACATCTGGCTTAATTTGAGCAATTGCTTTTGCCGCCCCCAAGGTAGCAGCTGCACCGCCCATATCCATTTTCATGGTTTCGATGCCGCTACCAGCACCTTTAATATTCAGTCCCCCGGAATCAAAGGTTACACCTTTGCCAATAATTGCTAGTTTCTTTTTCGGTGTACCTTCTGGTTTGTAAGTCAGGTGAATGAATTTAGGTGGTAACTCGGAACCTTGCGATACTCCCAAAAAAGCACCCATACCCAACTTTTCACAGTCTTCTTTTTCGAGAATTTCTACTTGTAAACCGTGGTCTTTAGCGATCGCTTGAGCAGTTTCGGCTAAAGTAATTGGTGTTACCGCATTGGCTGGTGCAGCCACTAACTGCCGTGCCAAATTTACCCCGGAAACGATTTGATTGGCGAGGGTGATGGCTGCTTCTTGTCCACCGAAACCTAGTAAATCGATGCTTTCTATTGGCGATCCTTTATCTTCTGGTTCTGATTTAAAACGAATATCTTGATAAAGTGCTAATTCCACACCTTCTGCGATCGCTTGGGCACTTGCGGCTGGATCGTTATTCCATAATGGAAAACTAAATCCCAAAATTTTGCTTTTCTGCTTTTTTGCTACTCTGGCTACCGCAGCAGCAGCGCGTCTCAATGTGTCGAGTTTGAGTGCATCTGGTTTACCCAATCCTACCAGAATCAATTTACGTACTGGGCTACCAGGATTCACACGAGTGAAAATTGTACTGTTGGCTTTACCTTTAAATTCTTCTTCCGCAATTAGTTCTTTTAAGACCCCGGAAAACTTTTGATCTAAAGTTGCTAGTTCTCCGGTTAACTCTACTGCATCTTCAAATAATCCTATTGCCAAACTATCGCCTGCCCACTCTAGCAAAGGCTTATCACTAGGTTGAATTGTCATTTTGGGATTTTGTGTAAATATTCCTTCCTGTACCAGTATTGCTCAAAATTCTTGTTTAATGGTGAGGGGAGCGGGGAATATGAGGGAGATGGGGGCAGTAGCTATAATGTTAGCGCTGAGAGTGTCAATCGATAATACGCTTGAAAATGTATGAAGTTTTAACCATAATAAATTAGTGGAATGGCAAGTTGAGTTTCATGATGATTTCGAGTCTGAGTTCGATGCTCTACCTCAAGAAGTAAAAAATGAGTTGCTTGCTAAGGCTCAGGTATTAGAAATGTTTGGCCCACAAGCAAAACGTCCTCATGTTGATACGCTCAACGGGTCGAAGTACGGAAACATGAAAGAGTTACGATTCTCAGCTTTTGGTGGTGTTTGGCGTGTAGCGTTTGCTTTTGACCCATTGAGGCAAGCCATTTTATTGGTAGCAGGTGACAAATCCGGCGTTAGCCAAAAACTTTTTTATAAACACTTAATTCAAAAGGCTGATGCACGGTACAAGAGCCATCTTACAAAACTAGAAGAAGAAGGGTAAAAAGAATGGGCAAAAGCCTAAGAGAAAAAATTAAAGAACAGCCAATAGAAAACCAAATAAAAATTGAAAGCCGCGCTCAGGAATTAATATCTCAGGAATTAACTAGGCAAAAACTTAGATTAGATAAAAGGAAAAGGTTTAAAAAAAGAGAGGTAGTTATATTTGGAAAAAAATTAATGATAGAACATTAATTTAGTAAAACACTAGACAAGCCTGCCAAGCCGTTGGAGTTTGGCAGGCTTTAAAGTTATTAAAAATGGCTAGTTTTGTGTCTGATACTGGTGAACTCCGCTCATAACTCTACTTTTTTACCTCCTCTGCCTAATGCCTTATGCCCCAATTCCATTTTTGTCAATATCAAATTTTCTGGCGATCGCTGCTATTATTTCTTGCTCAAGTGGTGTAGTCTTATTGTCAAGCTGGGCAATCTTTTCACACTGAACCAGCAAGGGTATAGCAAAATCACGATTCAACTGATTGAGCAGTATATCTAAAGACTTAGGTGATTTGATATTTTGGGCAATGGCATCCAACGAGGTAGGACTAAGTTTTACAGCTTGTAATTCTGGCAAAATTTCTTCCAAAGTCTTATCTGGATGGCTAGCCAGAATCATGTGAACTAAGATTTGATCCATGACGGCTTCTTGAGCGATCGCACTTTCGAGATACTTTTCACTTTCTGCTTTTAATGTTGCTAGAGTCTGTGGCGATGCGAGAGAAGTTGATTCATCTAGCTTGGCTTCGTAAAATCGACAAGCAGCATAACCCAATGAATAGATCATTGTTGCATTTGAACTAGCACCAATCACCGCACCCGCTAAAGGCACATTTCTTAGCAAGCCTAACCCCGCAGCTTTTAACAAACGACCTCCACCCAAGGCCAGACCAAAAATTGCTAAGATTTCACCTTTACGGGCAGGATCTTTTAAATCTAGCCCGTAGACAGATGCAATTTGATAAATCATTTCTGACTGCAATTTTGTTGTCGCTGTTAAATCAATTGCCAACAATGCAATTGCTACTCCTGGCAAAATACTAGTGGCTAGTCCAACAGTTCCGGCTTGAGTCGCTTTTTCCACCATGATTCGGTGAGCAATCTGGCTGGGTGATTCATTTGGATACTTTTGTTTGAGCTTGTTTACCGCAGCTTCTGCTTTTTCCAAATCAACAGCATCAGTAGTACCAATTAGCCAATTTAGATTTAATACTCCAGATAGTTTTCTAATCAACCAATTTTCGCTGAGGCGATTCACAACCTCACCACTGGTTTGAGTTGTTTGCTCAATAAACTTGTGTGTTTCTTTTGCCGTGGCTTCTCCCACCTCTAATGCTGTGTCTAAAACTGCTTTGCCAGTCTGAGCAACACTTTGAACAAAAGACTCTAGTACAGACGGTTCATTGTCTACTGATGATTGACCCTGTATTTTTATTTCTGAAGTTTCATTAGGTGAATTAACTGATTTATTCACTACTATTTCTTGTTGGGATTTGTCTGCCATTACTTGACACCATCTTGTAAAGCCTATCTCTTTAAATTTGTAGCGAAAGGATAAGGGGCTTGACATCTCTCGACAAGTACAATTTCTAGATGAACTAGATATATAATTCTGATTACGCTTTTAATGAAGCTCCTAAAGCAATATTATTTTTTATATTGTTCCGTATGAATGTTACGTGCCTATTAGGTCTATAACAAAATTTTGTATATTTTTATAACAGATACGGAAAATCTTAAATCGGTTTTGTATTTTTAATAAGTTCAGAAAGTTTGATAAAAACAAATTTGTTGAATTTTAACTATTATCCGTTCGAGTCTTCGTATGAAAGTGTTTATAAGTTGGTCTGGTAAAATGAGTCACAAGGTTGCTAGTGTGTTACGTGACTGGCTACCTTATGTAATACAGGCTGTTAACCCTTTTGTTTCTTCTGGAGATATTAACAAAGGTGAACGTTGGGGTGATGTGCTTGCTAAAGAGCTTGAAGATACAGAATTTGGCATTATCTGTTTAACACCCTACAACATTAAAGCACCTTGGCTAAACTTTGAAGCAGGAGCATTATCAAAGTCTATCGATCGCTCATTTTTGTTACCATTTCTCTTTCATGTTGATCCTTCTGAACTACAAGGGCCTCTGTCACAGTTTCAATCCACAGTTTATGAAAAAGAAGATGTATTCAACTTACTATCTAGCATCAACAAGAAGTTGGACGCTGAGAGAAGGTTGGAGCATGAAATTCTTAGAAAAACCTTCGATGTTTGGTGGCATGAACTTAAGGAAGCATTAGATAAAGTTGAGGATAGCGAAGAGGGTGAAACCGAAACTGGGTATCAATGGTTATACACTCCAGGCGACCTTGGTAAAATTGAGGTAAATGTTGATTGCAAGTCAATTTGGGTTGTTACTCCTTCTCCCTACCAAGATTTACAAAATACCTGCGTCAAAAACGTGGTGCAGAAAAATATAGGGCGTGGAATCAAATATACATTTATCGTCCCATCTTCCGATGCAACAGAGGAAGCTAAGGAAACACTCCAGCACATTTTTTCATCACACCCAGAGCAGTTCACTATCAAGGAAATCTCTCATCAAAAATTTCACAGTTTAGCTGCTACGCATTACCTTATCTTGAATCCTGAAGAAGACGAATATTATACCCTGAAAGTATTTCTTGAGTTACCGCTTAAACAACGTGACTATTGGGTAGAAGTTGACAACGAAGCAGCTTTCGACTTTGTTGCTCGTTTTCATAAGATGATAGAAGAGGAAATAATTATTTAGCAAAGTGTATTACTTAGCCTAAAGACGTAAGGCTAGCTAACAAGTGCGCTTTTGAGAGCAAGCCTACTCATTTTGACAAAAGATTGATCGCCTCTTATCCTATCCTCTCACCTCTAGCCTTGTACTGATATCAGCATTATTTTCTAAAAAGTCGTTATCTTTAAGAATTTCATAGAGATTAATATCTTGCTCTAGCAAGCAAGCGTGTCCGCATTCAGGCAGCACCACAATCTTGTTATTTGGTAAAATATTCCCTATCCGCTTCACCTCTGTTACAGAAGGCAAAAGGCGATCGCTACCACCGGCAATCAACAAAACTGGTTGAGTTAAGCGACTTAATTTTTCCTCATCAACTTCAAACTCTCGCAATAAAGACAATCGCCACAGAACGGTTTCTGCTGGTACAGAACGCATGGTTTTCAGCAGTTCATGGCGATCGCTCCGAGAAATGCGGGGCAAAGATGCCAAAAACGGCAACAATCCCAGTGCGCCAATATCATACAATTCTGATGGCACTAAGTAAGTAAGTTGAGATGCCCAACTCAACCAAGGGCGAAGACGAAAGGACGAAGCTGGGTTAATTAAGATAGTTCGCTTAAATAAATGCGGTGCTTGGATCGCTACTTTCATTGCCAAGCAACCACCAAAGGACTCACCACACAAGTAAACTGACCTGTGAGAGCTTTTTTGTAATTCAGCGTCGATCAAGTCCAATACACTTTTTGTTAGCACATCCCAAGTGTTAAGGTCTTTCCGGGGAAGTGCCAAAGAACGGACATCAAAGCCAGTTTCTAATCCAGCAGTCTGCGATCGCAATAATTGACCTGTTCCATCCATTCCCGGTAAATATACCAATAGCGGATACTCTGGCTGTACTCGTTTAGGAGTCAGGAAACAAGGCTTTAACTCAACTTCAGAGATAGTCATTGGTCATTGGTCAATGGTCATTAGTCAATGGTATAAAACTTTTGAACTGTTCATTGTTCCCACAATCCAAAATCCAAAATCGAATAGCTCTAATAGCAACCTTGACGCAGTAAATGGCTAATTTCACTATGACAGTGTTCTGTCAGTTCAGCCACAACAGTTCTGGCTTGTTTCCCGTGATATTTTTTTTGATGTTGGGGTGTTATCCAATAAGGGCGACCGATCAACACCGCAACCCGACGATAAATTACCAAAGGATGCCAACCCGCTTGATTAAATAAAGGTTCTGAAGGGTCAAATACACTCAAAAGCCTTAAGGGAAAACCATTCGTGTTTACCTCTTCTAAGGAAGCGATCGCGATCGGCAAAATTGCTAAATCCTGCACATCAGCTCGCAATGCTAAATGGGCAAATCCCCGTTGAAACTCACCCAACTGGTTTGGCTGAGTAAATTTCACCATTGGTGTAGTCCCTTCTGGAAACACTCCTACCATCTGCTTAGACTGCAATAGCAACTCCGACTGCGAAAAAAAGCTTTGTTGGCGGTTTTGAGTTTTCTCTAAAGGAAAACACCCCAATTGACCGGTGACAATCTCCCGCATTACTGGTACTTGTCCCATATAGTGATGGCAAGCAAAGCGAATCGGATTTGATAACGCCGCCATTAATATCAGTGCATCCATGAAGCTGCGGTGATTGCTGACTACCAAAACGCTAGCATCTTGGGGAATGCGATCCTCATAATAGCGAAACATTTGTGTTGAGAGTGCCGCCACCAAAGCGCGAGAAATCTCTAGGGGGCTATTTCGACTCATACCTAATCAATATATTTTTCCGGTAAATATGGCGGTTTATCTTAACTTAATTTTTACATTTCTTTACTACTGCCATGACCGTCTTAAGATAGAAATATCTGTTCTACAAAACCAGCTAAGTTTTCTGTATTTTGCATTATGTATTCTCGATCACAATAATTTCTAATAGAAAGTATTCAAAAAAATTATGATTAGTTACTTTTCCTCAGATAGGTAAAAATGATTTGAATAGATACAGATTACAAAATAATTTTTGACCTGATAAATTTGCTACTATTAAGGTGTTATTGGAAAAAATGGAAATATTATTGTATAATTACGTGGTTTTGCCCACAAAAGTAAGAATTAAAAGGTTTTAATAAGTTAATTTTTAATTTGTATGAATCTAGTGAATAAAAAAGAATTGACATTTGCACTGACAACACCACTATATTATGTAAACGATGTCCCCCATATAGGCAGTGCTTATACGACGATCGCAGCAGATGTAGTGGCACGATTTCACAGGCTACTAGGGCATCAGGTATTACTAATTACAGGTACAGATGAACATGGACAAAAAATTCAGCGATCGGCGGAAAGTTTAGGCAAAGCGCCACAAGAGTTTTGTGATGAAGTTGTCCCTAGTTTCATTAGTTTGTGGCAGTTACTAGACATTAAATACGATCGCTTTAGTCGGACAACTGCACCTCGTCATGAAGCGATCGTCAAAGAATTCTTTGAGCGAGTCTGGGAATCTGGTGATATCTACCAAGGACAACAACAAGGCTGGTATTGCGTATCTTGCGAAGAATTCAAAGAAGAACGGGATTTGCTAGAAGGACACCGTTGCCCGATTCATATTAACAAAGAAGTTGAATGGCGAGACGAGCAAAACTATTTTTTCCGCTTATCTAAATATCAAAATAAGCTGACAGAATTTTATCAATCTAAACCCGATTTTATTCAACCAGAAAGTCGGCGCAATGAAGTCCTCAGCTTTGTCAATCAAGGGCTGCAAGACTTTTCTATTTCACGGGTAAATCTAGATTGGGGTTTTCCCGTACCAGTTGATCCCAAACACACCCTTTATGTTTGGTTTGATGCACTGCTAGGTTATGTCACGGCATTACTCGAACCAGATGCAGAACCAACTTTAGCAAATGCTTTAGAAACATGGTGGCCAATCAACCTGCACCTAATTGGTAAAGATATTTTGCGCTTCCATGCAGTTTACTGGCCAGCAATGCTGTTGTCGGGTGGCTTACCCTTGCCAGAACGAGTATTTGGGCATGGCTTTTTGACTAAAGATGGTCAAAAGATGGGTAAAAGTCTGGGTAATACCCTTGATCCAGTTGCGTTAGTTCAACGCTATGGTAGTGATGCCGTTCGTTATTACTTCCTTAAGGAAATCGAATTTGGCAAAGATGGAGATTTTAATGAAGTAAGGTTCATTAATGTTCTGAATGCAGATTTGGCAAATGATTTAGGTAATTTGCTCAATCGCACCTTGAGCATGGTGAAGAAATACTGCGTTGACAATAATGTTCCGTCAATCGGCAATGAAGGAATTCCTGACGAAAATCCTTTGAAAACAATAGGTTTACGTCTAGGGGAACAGGTGAAAGAAGCATACAAAGAACTAGCTTTCAGTCAAGCCTGCGGCGCTATCCTTTCACTGGCACAAGCCAGTAATAAGTTTATTGATGAACAAGCTCCTTGGTCATTATATAAACAGGGACAGCAAGAGTCCGTAGAAAAAGTTCTCTACGCAGTTCTAGAATCAGTTAGACTGGCAGCTTATCTGCTTTCCCCAATTATTCCAAACATCAGTAGCGATATTTATCAGCAACTGGGCTTTGGAATAGACTTTAACGATCAAAAACAAAGTTCAGTTACCGCTCCTTTTGCCACCCATGCAACATGGGGGATACTATCTAGTAAACAACAGTTGGGTACATTCCAACCAGTTTTTAAGCGAATAGAACCCCCGAAAAACGATTAGTCCTTATCAAAGTCTGATTTTGTTCAATTTCTTATTTTCTCAAAAAATTTATCGGGGCTGAACTTAAATTAGTCCCGGAACATTATCATAAGCCGCTGTGACTAGCATCTAAAAGTTCGTAATTTGTATCAAAAATAACAGGGATAAAAATCGAGGTATCACAATGATGTTGAATAATTTTGAAACCGATTCAATATTCACGCCAGAACAAGTTTTGGAGAATCGGGGTAGGGTAGCCATATTTATTGACGGCTCAAATCTATTTTACGCTGCACTGCAACTAGGGATTGAGATCGATTACACGAAGCTATTGTGTCGATTGACTGGAGGTTCTAGACTCCTGCGGTCTTTTTTCTACACTGGTGTAGACCGGACAAACGAGAAGCAACAGGGGTTCCTGCTGTGGATGCGTCGCAATGGCTATCGAGTCATTGCTAAGGATTTAGTCCAGCTACCAGATGGCTCTAAAAAAGCTAACCTGGATGTAGAAATAGCTGTAGACATGATGGCACTAGTTGATTCCTATGATACCGCAGTTTTAGTTAGCGGTGATGGGGATTTGGCTTATGCGGTCAATTCAGTTAGCTATCGTGGCGTGCGGGTAGAAGTGGTAAGTTTGCGTTCGATGACTAGTGACAGCTTAATTAATGTAAGCGATCGCTACATTGATTTAGAAGCCATCAAAGAAGACATTCAAAAAACCCCTCGCCAAAGCTATCCATACCGGCCGTTATCTGGTATCGGCTTTTTGGAAGACCCAAGAACTAGTGATGGACACCTAGAAATCCAAGAATAATGGCGTATCAATTTCATAAAAGAGGGAGACAGGGGGAGAAAAAAATTCAAAATTACTCCCCCACTCCCTCCTTCCTTTTTTTACCTTTGATTTTTTTCTTGATATTTGGTTTAGTAAGTTGTGGGGGTAAATCCCCTACAGCTTCTCAAGAAAATCCTGCGGCTTCATCTAGGCAAGATAGCGATTTAACCTTCTTTGATGTCACCCTAGAACAGGCAGATGAAGTGGGAAGACCAATTTGGAAAGTCAGGGCTAAAACCGCAAAATACACCAAAGAAAAACAAATTGGTCAAGCTGAAAGTCCTTATGGTGAACTATATCAAGATGGTAAAGTAGTTTACCAAATCAAGGCAGATGTTGCAGATATTGAACAAGATGGGAAGCAGTTGTTTCTTAAAGGTAAGATATTTGCCACAGACCCTAAGAATGGTGTTGTATTGCAAGGTAATGAATTAGAATGGCGACCCAAAGAAGATTTGTTGATTGTCCGCAACCAAATTAACGGCACTCACAAACAACTACAAGCTGTAGCGCAAGAAGCACGAGTTAAAACCCGCGAACAGCGTATGGAATTTTCTGGACGAGTAGTAGCAAATTCTGCTGATCCCCAATTACAAGTACGAACCGAGCATTTAATCTGGAATATTAAAGAAGAAAAACTGATTGGCGATCGCCCCATACAAATTGATCGCTACAAAGATAATAAAATTAGCGATCGCGGTAAGGGTAATTCTGCCGAAGTCAACTTAAAAACAAAAATTGCCACTATTCAACAGAATGCTCAATTAGATTTACTAGACCCACCAGTGCAAATAGCTAGTAACTCTATGACTTGGAACATGAACGCAGAAACTGTTACTACAAATTCTCCTGTGCGGATGTTCCAGCGTGTTGAAAATCTTACCGTAACCGCCAATCAAGGTGAAATGAAAATTCCACAAAAAACGGTTTATTTAACAGGTAACGTCAACGCCATTGGTCAGCGTCGCCAATCTTTGAAATCTAATACATTAACTTGGTATTTAGACAATAAGTTAGTTGAAGCTCAGGGAAATGTGGTTTATCGGCAAATTGACCCACCGTTAAATTTTACGGGTGAAACGGCCGTTGGTAATCTCCAAACAGAGAATATTGTTGTCAAAGGTGGCAGTTCTAGCGGTAGGGTAGTAACAGAAATTATTCCCCAAGAAAGAGCCAATCGTCAGCAGTAGAGTTAGTGGAAATGGGGAATGGGGAATGGGTAAGAGGACTTGTCCCCAATTCTCACTCAAGTCACCTTGTTCCCAAGACCCTCCTACTCCCCACTCCCTGTAACACTCTAGGCTAGGATTTTAGTATTACAAGTCCTTTGATAACCCATGAATGGATCAAATCAATTAGACAAGAAATCCTTGCCAATATCCCAGCAAGCAGAACATTCCCAGCATCATGATACAGACCACGAGCATACAGATCATACTCATGGGACTGGAGAGCCGGCTCATCCTCATGTCCATAGCGAAGAGTCTTTACGGCGAATTGCCAATCGATTATCGCGTATAGAAGGCCATGTTCGTGGTATTAAAACAATGGTGCAGCAAAATAGTCCTTGTCCTGATGTTCTACTGCAAATTGCCGCAGTCCGGGGCGCATTGGATAAGGTAGCGCGAATTGTTTTGGATGAACATTTAACTGAATGTATTGCGAGAGCTGCACAAGAGGGTAATATTGACGTTGAAATTAAACAGTTAAAAGCTGCTTTAGATCGATTTTTACCTTAAAAATTAGAAAAATCAGAAATTGACTAGCACTACAAGACATTTGGTAGATATGTAATATTTGGTGTATTGACTCAGAAAAAGGGTTTTTATGCCAAAATTAGCACAAGTGTTTCACAGTTATAGTTAATAGTCTGGGTCGTTCCAAAGCAGTCATAAGGGGGTAACTTATACCCTTGAAATTATATTAAAGTACGGTATGGAAGTTTTTGCATTTGGATTTTATATATATCTTCCAAGAATGATTTTAAATAAATATAAATTTAACTATTGTCTAAATATAAATACTAACAAACCTATAATTTTTTTGTTACATGGCTTTATGGGAAACATTAATGAATTTGATGAAGCTATAAAATTTCTAGCAGAAGATTTTTCTTATCTTATCCTTGACTTACCAGGACATGGGAAAACCGAGGTTGTAGGAGGTGATGAATACTATAGAATGGAACCCAGCGCTCAAGCAATAATCAATTTATTAGATGAATTAAAAATAGATAAATGCCATTTAATTGGTTATTCAATGGGTGGAAGACTAGGTTTATACCTAACTCTAAATTTCCCAGAACGTTTTATTAAAGTCGTATTAGAATCAGCTTCCCCAGGTTTAGCAACAGAAGCAGAACGATTAGAACGAGTTAGGCGTGATGCTCAAATAGCTAGAAAATTAAGCAGAAGCATTATTCAAAGTGATTTTGCGACTTTTTTGTCCAATTGGTACAATCAATCAATTTTTGGTTATATAAAAAATCATCCAGAATACGATCGCATGATACAAAGTCGCTTGCAAAACAATCCACAGGAATTAGATAAATCATTGCGCTTCATGGGGAATGGATGTCAACCTTCTTTGTGGGAAAAGCTACAAAAGAATAAAATTCATATACTCTTACTAGCTGGTGAATATGATGAAAAATTTATATTTATTAATACAGAAATGGCTAAATTATGTGAATTTGCACAGCTAAAAATAATTAAAAAAGCTGGACATAATATTCACTTGGAAAATACCTTGGCATTTGTGGAAAATATCAAATATTTCCTGTCTACAGCAAGTTAGAAACTAAGATAATCTCACGGCTTCTTTACTGGCTTCCTAGAAGGAGTTGGCGATGGTGTCAAATTTGGGGTAGTTGGTTGATTAGCTGCGGTTAATTCCTCTTGCAACATTTTCTGATAAACTTTAGGCAAAGAGCTACTCACAGAATTAGTTTCTATACCATATCCTAGACTCGTCCAAGTCGGAGAGAGTCGCCGCAAAACATCATTTAACTTTCCCTGACGCAACAGTTGAGAAAGATCAGTTCCCCAAACTTTAGAATCAGTTAACCAACGGTAAACTACTATATCTTGATATTCTGCTTCAAAACTATAAGCAGTCCAAAACATCATCTGCATCGGCTTTGGGTGATAACGTGGGGCTAAACGATACCAAGTAATGTTGATAATTTGATATCTTCCAGCAGCAGTAGAACAATTACCTGTATTTGGGCCTGTGACAATTGTGACGCATATTTCAGGATGTCGGCTAAGGTCATTAACTTGTTGTCCACCATACAACAGCGAATAGGGACGGTTTCCACTGGCTTCACTCGCCGAGATGGTTCGCATTAAAGCGCGGATATAGGGGTCGCCCTGTTTCATCACCAAAGGCGGCTGTTTAACTGCAAAGATGGGATCGGAAGGCGATCGCAAGTCTCCAATATACCATTGCAACAAATACACAAAGCCAAGAAGCGCAGCTATTGGCCCAATAAGTTTTTCAACACCTTTGAATTCAAAGCCTTTCAGAGTCTAACTCCTTCAAATTTGCTCTCTTTGCTAACACAAATCATTGACGAACTCATTTTGACAAAGTTCACGCCTGATTGTTAGTTATTATTCCCATTTCATCATTTTTTTGGTAATTAAGAAAAAAGGTTATGAAACAGTATAGCAAGCGAGATACTCTTAACAATAGCGACTAAGTAAAAGGCTTGCACCTACTAATTATGTTATGGTTAAGATAGTTGATTTTTCCCGCGATTAGCTATGACAACAGAAATATTAAAATCTGTTGAGCCTACCCTTTATGAAGAAGATTATTATTTATGGGTAGAAACAACACTTAAACAACTAGAAAATAAGGATATTGATAATCTTGATTGGCAACATTTAGCAGAAGAAATTGAAGCTTTGGGAATTGAACAAAGACGAAAAGTAGAAAGTTACTTGAAACAATTACTAATTCATCTTTTAGTTTATCGTTATTGGGAAAGTGAAAAAGAACATTTTCAACGAGGCTGGCAAATAGAAATAACTAATTTCCGTGATGAACTAGAGTTTTCTTTTCGTTCCAAAACACTTTATAATTATTCTCTTAACTGCTTAGGTGCAGTTTATATTAAAGCCAGAAGGCAAGCAATTCAAAAAACAGGTTTATCCTCTGAGATTTTTCCAGAACAATGCCCTTTTACTCCCGAAGAGATTTTTAATAGTGAGTACTTCCCACAATAAAAGTCATTTTGTATCGCTGTTTGTGGAGATAAAGGTTACAAAATAGCGATCGCCTGTCTATGGTAAATGAGTGTAGGGTTAAAGCGCCGTATGAGCAATGAATGCACTTTAACCCTACGTTTTATTTGTGGGATAGAGCGATCGCTTTAAAAAGTAAAATCAAGGACGTTAAATGAAGCAAGCTACTTGATAAAGTGCGATCAGACTTGAGCCGATCATTTTAGGGAATAGAATCCTCTAGAATATTAGCACTGTTGAAATAGCTCCTTAAAGCTTTTTGAGGCTGCTTCCGGTTTAGCAACAATTTCGACAATTTTATTGCGTGCATCTGCTTCAAATAGCGCCTCAACAGCAACTTGGGCGACTTTCTGCCTGGGGATGCTACCGTCAAACAATGTATCAGCGCTCTGCATCACGATCGCATCTGAGTTATCTTCATTCTTCAATCCACCAGGCCGCACAATCGTATAAGTCAGACCACTTTTCTGGATATACTCTTCAGCTTGCTTTTTCCACACCAAAATCAGCCAAAACAAGTTCAGTGGATGGAATAACAGCGAAGTACACAAAGAAGAAACCAACACAAGATGCTCAATCCCCTTTGATTTGGCAGCTTCTACTAAATTTTTAGTCCCTTCAAAATCTACTTTATAGGGGCCTGTGGGGTCAAAACTAGGTTTTGCACCAGTCGCAACGAACAAAACTGTGCTATCTCCCAACGCAGCATTTAAACTTTCTGGTTGTAACACATCACCTACAACCAACTCAGCTTCAGGAGACAGAATACCCTTAGCTTTCTCTATATCCCGCACCAAAGCACGGACTGGAATATTCCGTGCTATCAACTCTTGCACAATCCGGCGACCTGTTTCACCGGTTGCCCCTGCTACAAATGCTTTCATGAGAAATGCTATCCTGGGAAACTATTGTGTGCTTGTTTAGTTCTTTATTTTAGTAATTCTATGGAGTTGATGGCAGATTAATGAGGTTTTAGTCAAAATTAGATATTAGTGTGAAATGACCCAGGCACGTGGGGAATTATTAATATAGACAGAACGCCAAAATATACAGTAATGCATTTATGCTTTCAAAACAAGGCGAATATAAATCCTGGGAAATAACAGAAGCAGTTTTACCTGTAGCGTCCAAGCAAGAAGAAGCGAAGGACATATTAACAGACATAAATGTAGCGGCGATTACCAAATTTTACGGTCGCTATCAAGATTTTATGGAAATGCCTGCCCCAGCAGAGAAGGTTGCTGAGTATCTTAATACTCACGCCTTATGGTTTTCTCGTTGTGCTGAACCTATGAAAGTGCAATTACTGGGGGAAAATGGCTATGCTTTAGTAATTGGTCGTTTTGGTGCTTTCGGTTATGAAGTAGAACCGAAAATTGGTTTGGAATTGTTGCCTCCAGAGGAGGGTATTTACCGCATCCGTACAATTCCCATTCCTGATTACCAATCGCCTGGTTATGACGTAGACTATCGGGCATCTCTACAGCTAATAGAAAACGATGCTTGCAGTAGCGGCGAGGTTACAAGAGTTGAATGGGAATTGGATTTAGTAGTTGATTTGCACTTTCCCCGGTTTATTCAGCGATTACCCAAGTCTATAATTCAATCTACAGGCGATCGCTTACTTAACCAAATCGTCCGCCAAGTTTCTCGTCGCTTAACACGCAAAGTTCAGCAAGATTTTCAGAAATCTTTAGCAATACCCCTTGCTGTTAATTCTAAACAAAAGCACTGATTTAACAATCCTTTGTCATTTCTCATACACTAATGACAAATGACAAAGGACAAATGACTAAGCTTTAGTAAGAATTCTTTGGACAATTTGCACGCCAGTAACAGCCTGCCAAGCAAAAAGTCCCAAAAGCGTGAAATTTAGCAAAATATGGGTTGCGCGTGCCCAGTTTGCTCCTTTCTGCATATAAGGAGACAAAGCAGCAGAAAATGCAATCAGACCCGTCATACCCAGTCCTGCCAGCAGGTGAGGGCCGACAAACAGCTTGCCATTATTGATGTAAGTTACACCCATCCCTCCAATTGCACCTGCTACCATCAAACCTAAGAGTATAGACCCGATTTGGTAGTGTCTGACGTTATATCTACCTTTAATCAGTTCTTTCTTTTCTTCCCCCTGAGCATTTCTGGTACGCTGTAATTGCAGCCCCAAGTAGGCAGCATAAATTGAGAGTACTAATAGCGCCCACATCAGCACCGGATGGAAGAAATTCAGCCAATATTTCACCGACGCAGAAAGTTCCAAGCTCATAGTGTTCTCGCCAAATTATTAAATCTTCATAAAAATTAGCATAACTCTATTCTTTGTGCTTAAAGTTGCCCAACTTAAAAGAGTCTAAGGGATGAGGAGAGAAGACACTTGGATTTCTCACAAGTGAGAAATCCAAGGGGTGTGGGAGGTGTGGGAGGATGGGGAAGAAGTCTTACCCCCCACACTCCTCTTTTCCCTCTGCCTACACTATGTGTGAGAAATCCGGGGACAAGAGTTAAGCCTCCCTTATCTTTAATTTGCATCCAATCAATAGATAGAATGCTTGCCAAGACTGCGTTTCTTAATTTTTAATTTTTAATTTTCAATTTTTAATTGCATAACCCTCTTGCCAAAGTGCATAAACAATCTCAGACTGAGTTTTGAGGGTAGACGAACAAAACCCCTGTGTGGGATCTCATTCATGACTGAAAACAACGATACTTTGCTGCTAAAAGCTGCTAAAAGTGGTGATATTAAGGGGCTGTGTGCGCTACTGGCTGCTGGTGCGAGGGTAGATGCGTGCGATCGCCAAGGTACTACGGCGTTAATGTTTGCTGCCAATTTAGGCTACACCGAAATTGTGCGATCGCTGCTGGATGCTGGGGCAAATATCAACTTGAAGAGAAAACTCTATGGTTTGACGGCTTTGATGTTAGCAGCTAGTGCTAAACAACTTGACATTTTGAAACTTTTAGTATCCAAAGGTGCTGATGTCAATGCCACTAATGAAGATGGCAGCACAGCTTTAATGGCCGCAGTCCTCAAAGGTCATATCCATGTAGTGCGAATCTTATTGGCTACTGGTGCGGAAGTGAGTATTGCCGATAAAGATGATGATACTGCCTTGAAACTCGCCATTAAGCAGGGAAACATAGAAATTTTACAAGCAATTCTCCAAACTGGTGTTGATGTCAATATCCCAGATCAAGAGGGTGAGACACTCTTAACATTAGCCGCAGATTTGGGGCATTTGGAGGTTGTGGAAGCACTGCTAGCGGCGGGGGCTGATGTGAATGTAAAAAACGCTGATGGTGGAACTGCATTATTGGCAGCAGCAGCAGGCGGACATAGTGCGATCGCAGCAGCTTTACTGGATCGAGGTGCTGAAATTAATCTCCAAGACCAAGATGGTGAAACTGCCCTACATCTTGCCGTTGTGGAAGGCTACATTGATGTCGTGCAAGTATTACTTAACAGGGTTGCAGATGTCCAAATTAGGAACCGTCTAGGTGATACGCCACTGCTTGTAGCAGCTTTGCAAGGACATAGCAAAATTGTCGAGGCATTGCTTCGTTCTGGGGGAGATATTAATGGGAAAAACCTTGGTGAAGTACCTTTGACATTGGCTGCATCACAAGGACACACCCAAACAGTGAAAGTGTTACTAGATTATGGCGCTGATGCCAACACTGTGGGAGACGATGGCAAAACTGCTTTAATTAAAGCAACCGAACGCAAGCACACAGAGATCATACATTTGCTGCTGGCAAAGGGGGCAGATGTGAATTTTCAAGACTCAGCGAGGGCAACATCATTGATGTGGGCTGCCTCAGCAGGTGATGGCGAAATTGTGCAGTTATTACTCCAAGCTGGGGCAGATGTGAATTTAAAAAACCGTGGTGGTTATACTGCTTTGATGATTGCAGAATTCAATGGTTATAAAAATGTAGTGCGGAGTCTGCAAAAAGCTGGAGCGCAAGAATAGCTATCTGAATTCTTCATCTAAAATATTTTCAGAAATATCTTGACAAGTTATTAAATGAAGGTTAATAAATTTAATACCGAGGAAGTTTAAAACAACTAAGTCTAGACCGAAGAAACAAACAAAGCAAAACTCCGTCGTAACTGTTGTGAACTTGCTACGGCGGAGAAAAGAAAAATTAAAACGCCAAGAGGGAGCAGGTTAAATGCTTGCGTCACAAGGATAGAAAGAAAGCAAATATGAAGAAGTAAATTTACCTTTTACTTTTTACCTTGTGTCTTTTACTTTTTACCTACTCTCCCCCTTGGCGTTTCCTACTGTGCTAGATGTGCAAAATATATAGTTTTTACTGGAACATAAAAGTATTCTAAGGATCATTTTTTATGTATCGTCCTAAAGGCTAAGTGCAAACAAGTCACCAAAAAAGGTTGATGTATGACCATTTAGGCGATCGCTACGAAAATTTCAAGAAAAAATAAAAAACTCCATCCCGCAAGTGGCATGGAGTTTTTGGGCATGGGAAAGAGTCACCAAGACCCTATACCCCAAGTCGCCGGGCGGCTATCCCTCTTTAACCACCAGAGGATGGAGTTTCCCGCCGACTTTCAATAAATTATTTTTTGTAGCGCAGTTGTAGTATATTGTATTAACAGTCTGGGGCAAATTTGTCCTATTTGATTAAGTCGAAAAAAATGCTCGGAAATAATAGTATGAAGTTTTTGTAATCGATGGGTATACGCAGTAAGCAATTAAGTATTGAGCTAATATCCGTGTAAAAACCTGCATTCCAGTCTGGAAACTTTCTAAATACAATTTTTACTAGAACATAACTAAAACATAACTAAAATTCTGTAAAACTTTATGAAAGATAACTACAGTTATAGGTAGTATACGTAAGTATAGACAGCAATAAAATGTAGTGTCAAAAATCTCAAATTTTGCTGTTATTCAGTACGGATAATAAATTATTTACGTGCGTTTATGCACGCGGCAATTTATTGACCCTTATACAGAATGATAGCTTGTTGGATGGACAATGCCCGATTTGAAGTGACCGTTTTCAAGGATGTTCTTTAATTGATTTTTTTGAGCAAGTCAAGCCATAAAAGCGATGGTCAGCACTGCTGTGCAGAACCCACTTTAATAGCTCAAGTTTAGACCTGAATTCTAGCAGAAAATTAACGAGGTCAAATGAACAATAAAATGGAAAGTATTATTAAGCCTGAAACTGAGATGACTCTTGAGGAGTTTTGGCAAGTAGCTGATGATACTCGGCTAGAAACAGAATATCTCACCGATCAAAAATTACAATACTTGCAAAGTGCCTCTCTTGATGTTTTACAGCAAATTTGTTTGCAATACCGCTATTTTGTCAGAGATTATCCTAATAATCTTTCAATCCTAATTTCCAAAGCGGACTATGGTAATTTTAAAAGTTTAATGGCTCAAATTATGGCTGAGGAATTAGGAAATGGTCGGTTTAAAAAGACTCATCTACAACTCTGGGATAATTTTCTCACCAGTATTGGAATAGAACCCCAAATTCTTTCAGATTCTCTTCATGCAGAAAATTTTAATTTGCTAGCAGAACTAAAACAGCTAACCTTAGACAAGCCAATAGGTTACGTTATTGGTCTGTGTGGGATGGGTGGCGAGTGTTTGTGTCAGATTTATTTAACTGCCATGTATAAATACATAACTCTCAATCCTTATATTCAGAGTAATAAAGAAACTATAGATTGGGAATTTTGGAATATTCATATTGGTGAAGAAGATATCCGTCATCGTGTCATGGTGAAAAATGCCATCAATGAAATTATCCAAGCTGAACCGAGTAATTTACAAGATTTAGCTGCTGGTTATCAAAAAGCTAAATCAAATTGGGATGAATTCTGGGGAAATAACTACAAATTGGCTGAGAGGGTGAAATTAACAGCAGTGCAATAATATAATCTAAAATCCAATCAGCAAAACAGCTTTTCTTTTCTGTCTATAAAATTTGCAGAACAACTAGTGTCATGTCATCAGTGTTTTGCTTATCATCACCAATGAATTGCTGAACTTGGTCAAAAAGGTAATCTACAATCTCCTCTGGCCCATTACAGTACTTGCAAGCCGTATTAAAGCCAGTGACAAAGTTATCTTCATCGAAGCGATCGCCACCAGCTGCCGCTGCATCGGTCAAGCCATCTGTATAGTAAATAATTGTATCCCCAGGCTCTAACTGTACCTGAGCATCTTCATATTGGCTGTTAGCATCCAAACCGATTAGCATTCCTAAAGTATCTAAACGGCTGACAGTTTTCGTGGCTGCGTGCCACCACAAGGGAGGATTGTGTGCCGCATTGCTATAAGACAGAATTCGACTGTGAGGATTATATTCTGAATAAAATAGTGTTACGAAACGGTGAGAATTTTCCAAATCCGCATACATAACTCTATTTAAGTTTTGCAGAATTTTTGCTGGGGAATTCCCATGTAGCACTTCTCCCCTTAGCATTCCTCGCATCATCGTCATAATCAGCCCAGCAGGGACACCTTTGCCCATGACATCTCCAATAACCAAACCCCAGCGACCAGTTTCGGTGTCGCTTTTAGTCTTAGACCGAATTTTATTCTGATTGGTAGCAATAAAGTCGTAGTAGTCACCGCCGACACGATTTGCAGGTTTACAACGGGCCGCTAAGACTGCACCAGGTATTGTGGGACATTGACGTGGTAGAAGTCGCCGTTGAATTTCTGCACCAATTTCTAGTTCTTGGTCTAAGCGTTCTTTTTTTCTAAGTTCTACAGCTAGTTCATCGTTTTCGATCGCTACTGCTGTTTGGTCTGCCACTAACCTAACTAACTTTTGCCTAGTTTCTGTCCAACTATATTCTGGATCGCGGCTCAATACGTAGAGCCATCCCCTTTCTGTATGCTTTACCAGAATCGCCGTACCAAAGATTTGCACATCTGGCCCCAAATAGCGATGCATCTGGTCATCTAAAATCCCCGTCGCATTCGCTAGAGGGGCAGTATTTGGCAAAAGCGTGATTTGACTGCTGGCTATTTCTAGCGCTTTGCGGATATTTTTACGCTGTCCACTATCTTGCCAATGTAACTGTTCTAACCTGACTTGACCATTAGGTTTGTAGAGAAACAGGGCGCTGCCGTCTGCATCTGTCACTCTTGTTGCCATTAGCGGAATCAGTTCCAAAAACTGATTCAAATTATTGAAACTTCTCAGGGCAAATCCTAAAGAACTGAGCAAATCTTGAATTTTGTTCTGTTCCCGGTGCAACCTTGCCACGAGTTCTTTGAGTGCCACGACTGGGGTGACATCCGTCGCGGCACTACTATTGTTGTCAGTGGGTTGAGAGGGCAGTTGAGACACAGGCACAGGTATTATTGCACTTTATATTGGCAGATTTTAGATTACTTATAAGCTTTTTGGCTTTCGTATTGCTAAACCATAATTAGACAAGACTTGTCACTTTAGCAAGAGTATAAAGACGTAACAGGTAACTTTTATCAGTATTTTATTTGCTTATTGTATTTTTGATGAAATCTTAGTCATTGAAAATTATGTATTTTTAGTCAAAATCCAACCCGTAAAAATTACTATAGCGATTCCAATTGTATGGAATATAGACCTAACCTCTAGCCTTATAGAGAGATGTGTGTACACCGTAGCCTTTTCGAAGAAAGATCAAAGTGTATTGCATCAAAACGAGAAGCGCTATAGTTTTGGTGATAGTTCAGAAAGCTTTTCCTTTTTGCATAACTTAATTACCAAAGCATATCTCTAAAGTCAGAAAAATACTTTATTCAAAGAATAATTTATAACGCTTTCAAAGTAATTATTTAGGTATAGGAAACTAGGAAATTAGAAGCCTTTTGAGCGAAAACCTCAATAAGCGCTCCAATCGAGCTTATTTTGGTAAAAACATACTTACATTCATTCCTAAAGCTGAGAATATGTAAATAAGTCTTTAAATACTTAATCTGTATACCATAATTACCGTGAGCATCGCCAAGGATGATACTAAATCTAGAAAAAATCTCCTCCCAAAACTTTAAGTCAAAAGCCAGAAACAATGTTGTCGTTTTATCATCAGAATTCAAATCTCTCGATTTACTACAAAAATATTTGTAGATTCTTTCGCAAGTAGGAGCTGAAAATACACCTGGGAGTGTTGAAACAGCTTACTTACACTAATTCACTTTTTGAGTCCACTGTGGACGATTTTCCGAAGTTCTGGTGGTCGGAAGCCGTCTTTTTGGCAAACATCTGACGCTCGTAATCTAACTTTTAAGTAAGTTACGTGTAGCGTGCATTTCTCCCGACTTGCTAATGCAGTTGCTTCGCCTGTTGGTGATGCTACGCATAGCTTGTACAAGTTGCCATAGCTAATATAAGTTAACTGCGGAGGGAAAATACCGCAGTCTTTGACTCACCCACGTTGACTCTCTAATTTACTACTCACCGCTTAGACTGCTGTCCATGCACACCACAATAGTTGTATTTGTGGGGGTGAGTATCTTGTCTACCCTTTAAGTTTTTACAAAATGTAAGTTTACGGGCTTTTGTGTGTAGCAACTAAATGTCTTGCTACTCCACTTAAAAAGCCCTTAAAGGGGTGAAAAAGTTCATTAGCTTGAGATTTTAGCAAAAGTCACCCATTTATTGTGACAAATTTATGATTTTAGGATTTTAACTGTTTTTAGTTAGTTCCAGTGATAATACCAGATTCAGTTATCCCTAAATTTCTCAGTTTGTCAAGAAAAATTTTTAACTCCCAATTTTTTAATTAGCTACTCAAGAGAGCTTCGACAAACTCATAGCTCGAAAAGGGTCGTAGGTCTTCAATTCCTTCACCAGCACCAATAAAGCGAATGGGTAAACCTAGCTGTTGCACAACAGCTAGGGCAACACCGCCTTTAGCAGTGCCATCGAGCTTGGTTAAGACAACGCCACTCAGTTGGGCCGCTTGGGAGAAAACTTCGGCTTGTCGTAGTCCATTTTGACCTAAAGTTGCATCTAGAACCAATAGCGATTCCACTTTGGCATTGGGAGCTTTTTTGTCGATAATGCGCCGGATTTTACCGAGTTCGTCCATTAAGTTTTTCTTGTTTTGTAGTCGTCCAGCAGTGTCTACCAGAAGTAATTCTGTTTGCCGTGATTGGGCGGCTGCGATCGCATCAAATACAACTGCTGCCGGATCTGTATTTTTTCCAGGATTGGCAATTACTTCTACACCACTTCTACTACCCCAAACCTTCACCTGTTCCACGGCAGCGGCGCGGAAGGTGTCTGCTGCCCCAATCAAGCATTTATAGCCAGATTTTTGACCTAAATGGGCAATTTTGCCGATAGTGGTGGTTTTCCCGGCACCATTCACCCCAGTGATTAACCAAATGTTCAAGGTTTCTTTTTCTGGGGTAAAGCTAGTTTTGTGCAATGCTTTGCTTGGTGCATCCAGCATATCCCGCAGAATTTTTTTCAAATAAGCGATCGCTTCTTCTGGTGCAGTAACTTCTTCTCTAAGTTTTGTCTGTAGGGCATTGATAATAAAGTCTGTCGCCTCTACACCCACATCAGCTTGTAGGAGTAATGCTTCAATTTCCGTCACAGCAGCTTGGTTTAGCGGCCCTTGACCAACGATCGCCTTAAGTTGGTTAAGAATACTCCGGCGAGTTTTGTCTAACCCTTGCCGGAGCTTTTTCAGCCAGGTTATTTCTTCAATAGAAACGTCTTCTGGATTTCTACCTTGAGCTGCTAAAACTTTCGCTGACCAGACAAACCCATCATCAAATACCAGTCCGGGAATTTCCTCTCCTATCTCTGAGGTTGCAGCTACTGGCTGTAATACCTCCGGTTCTGGAACTTCAATGGCAGTGGCTATTAGTTGATCCAGTTTTGCTTGCCGTTCTGCCGCCGCCCGTTCTAAGAAGGATAAATTAGCTGGTGCTGTTGGCTGCGTTGCCTCTGGCGTGGGGGTTTGTTCAATTTCGTTTGTGGTTATTTCTAGGCTTTCGACATCAGGCTCTTCAGCAATTGCTACTGAGGAATCTTCTGTATTTTCTTCCTCAGTAGCAATTGGGATAATTTCTGGCTGTGCTGTTTCTAGGGTTGTACTAACAGGTTCCTCAGTTAGTTCTGATTCAGTGATTTCCGCAATTGCCGTTTCTACAGTTTCAGGTTGTACTGAGGCATTTTCTGAATCAGGCGAGGTTTCTACTACCTCAACCTGTTGTTTTTGCTGAATATTTTTGTAAGCAGCTTTAGCAAATGCCAACAAGTCTGCCGTTGTGTCTAGTGCAGTTTCAGCAGTTGAGGTTTCGGCTGGCTCTGGTTGGGGTTCTTGTGCAGGAGTAGTTTCTTCCTGTTTTTGATCAGAGGGAGTCTCAGAGGAATCGTTATATTGACGGCGGAACCAATTAAAAACCATTGCAGCAGTATTAGTTATATGAGTTATAAGTTATAAGTTATGAGTTTAATTTAACTTTGCACTTTTTCTTGGGGTGAAAACTTACCGGTTATCCTCACCTTTGATAGCTAGTTGGAGGAGAATCAGTTTCCTTCGGTTCGTGCAGCGTCTCCCCTTCTTCCAAAGGAGAGCTAGCGCCAAGGTAAAAGTTTCGCTCGGAGGAAGCCGCAGAAGCGGCTAAAGACTTTTCTCCATAGCAGTATATGAATTAGGCAGCACTACTATGCTGTTTTTTTCTGCTCAGTGACTCGGCGCAAAACACCATTAATAAATCGATGACCGTCGTCTCCACTGTAGCGTTTAGCTAGCTCCACAGCTTCGTTGATGGCGATACTATCTGGAACTCCTAAGAATTTCATTTCTGCCACAGCGATTTGCAGGATATCGCGGTCAATTTGGGCGAGGCGAGTTACTTGCCAATCCACTAAGGCAGTAGAAAGGAGTTCATCTATAATGTGGCGATTTTCGTTGACAGTAATCACAAGCTCTTTAGCGTAATTACGGACTCCCTTATCCTGATTAGCTAGTTGAATCAATTCGGGGAAATCAACTGCCGTACCCAATTGATTGATTGCTGTTTGGGTGCAGGCGATCGCTTCTTGAAGCATTGTTCTGGCAGAATTGAGGTCAGAAGCGCGAGTTTGGCTACTCAAAAGGCGATCGTTACTGCGTTGCAGTTCACCTGCGGCATTATTGAGGGTATCTTGCACTTCTGAGGTCAGGGTGCGTACTGCTCCTAGCACCAATTTGGATACTAGTTGATCGTCTGGTAATGTATCTAATTTTTTTGGGTTGACTGGCAATTGGCTAAGGCTTAAAAGCGCCAATTCACGAGCAATTTGCTGGGGTTTACGAGGTTGCATAAAAGTCAGGGGTGATTGTGCGAGAACTGAGTAACTAGGCTGGGCAAACTTACAAGTTTATCAATTTTGGCACAGTCAAACAACAAGATTACGCATTTGCTTGTGACTTTGCCAGATTGATTTTAAATTTCTTCAACGGGAATAATCTGCCGCTTGATTTCGTCGTGTTTCACTTCTACTGTAGATTCTTTAGGGAAAATCAAGGGCGTATTCGGGGCGACAATGCCACCCGATACAACTATTTTAAAAGCGTCTTCAATGGACATGGAGAGGTTCACCACCTCGTCTTCAGGAACGACTGCGTACCATCCGGTAGTTGGATTTGGGGTGGTGGGGATAAAAACACTTAGGACGGGGCGGGACATCTGGGCTTGGATATCACTGCTGATTGCACCAGTGACAAAGGCGATCGCCCAAATTCCTCGGCGGGGATACTCTACCAAAATTACCCGGCGAAATTTGCCATTAGAATCTTTTAATATTGTTTCTAAAAGCTGTTTGAGAGTTTTGTATACCTGCCCAGCTAAGGGGATTGCCTGTAATAATCGCTCACCAAAATCTAACAACCACCGCCCAGCAATATTGCGAGCCATCAGTCCCATCAATAAGATACATAGTAGTGGTACAGCTAATCCTACTAATAAATTCAGTAAATTTACTAAAATTGGGTTTAACCCATCAAAAGGATTCAGTTGTTTGGGAATTTGGGTGAGGAAGTTGATTACCCAATTAGCAATGGTAATTGTTAGCCAGATAGTGGTTGCTAGGGGAATTACTACCAACAAACCAGCAATCAGGTCGTTTTTTAAGTCCTGTTTTAGGCGATCGATTACCAAGCCCTGATTCTCCTGTTTTAAGCTAGAGGAACTTTTGTTATTGGTATCCATACCAGCAAATTCGTCAAATAGCAAAGGCTTTACTTAAAGCAACTTCTGCCGCAAGTAACTATCCAAAACGCTAGCAGTTTGGCTACTACAGCAAAAATACGTACTTTTTGCTGTAGTAGCTATTCTCCTACAAGCATAGACATAGATATCAACCAATCAGATGGTGGCTGGTTATTCTCAGAAAATGTCACCTTTCCTGGTAAGACTTGTAAATGATTATTGCAAGTCATAAGGTATTACTAATCTATCGCGCTCAATCAAAAGCTGCTTTTGATTCTGAAAGTACCACCAGGTAAACTGAGGAGTTATTTTATATGGTCAGTCCCTCACGTTTGATCGGAAGCGGTTTTTATGAAAATGGTCTGTTATAAATATTAATTTAATATGGTGGTTTTGTTTAAATTTAAAGCGCGGTAGGGTAGCACAGCTAGCGATGCTACCCTATTTCTGACATTCTGATTTTGCGTAGGCGTAGCCCGCCGCAGGCATCGCTTACCCGCCCGATTGCTGCTTGTTGATTTTACCGAGAATCCTTCTAATCTCCAGTCCCCTTTACGCCACATCAGCCTGTGTAGTTTCTGAATCCTCACACTGTAACTGTTGTGGACTCTCTTTTGCCAAAATTGCTGTTACGTCTAAATTAGGTTTTGGTAGATACTTCATTTCCCAAACTTTGAGCAAAATTAAGTATTCGTAGAATGCCTGCAATGTACACCAAGCAAGTCCAGCGTGTCCATCTAAACATCCGCCTAACATAAAATACATATATACAAACCGTAGCAAAGGTCTGGCAGGTAAACGCAAAGACAAATCTTTCAAGGCGCGGCGTTTTTCGACTTCCGATTTACCAAAGAATAAATCTTGCCAGTTGACCTTTCCCTGTTCTAACTGATACAGAGTTTCTTGGGCTTCATCTGTAGAATAACGGTTATGCTTATCAATCCAAC
The DNA here is from genome assembly GCF_036917775.1 of Nostoc sp. Lineage (GTDB taxonomy): Bacteria > Cyanobacteriota > Cyanobacteriia > Cyanobacteriales > Nostocaceae > Nostoc. The sequence continues at coordinate 87,910 of NZ_JBALEQ010000121.1, read as the reverse complement.
GGCTCAAACCTTTACTACAAGTGTAGTGGGGGTATGTTTCCTTTAAAAAGCTGGTTGCACCATCACAAACTTCCCGCTCAGTATGACCGTAATCTGTAAACCACACCTTTCCGTGGCGGAAGAGACGCATTTGGTAACGGGGATACTGTGTGCTGTAGCGAATCCAACGATTCATGAACATGACACGTTCAGCCACGTAGTAACCGATGTAATCAATATTCTGACTTACCTTTTCGCATTCCGCGAACAGTTCTGGTGTCATCCGCTCATCAGCTTCGAGAATATAAACCCATTCGTGCTTTGGGGGGATAGACTCTAACATCCAGGTGCGTTGGCGGCCGTGGCTTTCAAAAGCGTGTTGGACAACGCGGATAGGATAGCTACTGGCAATTTCCACAGTGCGATCGCTACTGCATGAATCCACAACAATAATGTCATCCGATAGCATCGCTGATTCGATACAAGCAGCAATATCTAGTTCTTCGTTATATGTCAGTATGTAAATTGAGAACATTACTCAAGTTTTATAGCGATTTTACTCAGTGATAATTGCATTTTTATTTTTATTAGCTATTATGTGCATGGCAGTATAAACCGAATAATTTTTGTAGAAGTATTAATACTGCCATGCCAATAGTAGATTAACGGGCGGTAGCTTTAGGTTTCCCACCTTGTACAGCACCCATACCTTTTAAGCCTGTCCAGCCGATGATAATGTAACCAATGGATAATAACAAACTGCTAATCCCAATCCGCAGTCCAGATTTCCAAGCAGCATCTTTAGCTTGTTGTTCTGCATCTTCTCTGCGTTGGCGAACTTGGCTCAATTGTTGAGTTCGCAGTGTCTGAATATCTGTTTGTTGTTCGATAGCTTTATCAAGTGCTTGGGGATCTGTTTTAGCCTTCTTCAGTAACTCTTTGATATTTGCGGGAATTTGAGAGCTTTCAAGCGCTTGCTTGTATTTTTGATCGTCTTTGAGGATTTCACTAAACTGAGCTTTGGTTTGGGTTCGCAGTTGATCTAATTGAGCTTTTCCTTGCTCAGTATTCAGTTGTGCTTGCAATTGCGATAAGCGAGTGTTGAGTTGAGCTTCTGCCTGATCTGCTTCTTGAGTGATTCGATTGAGTGTTTGAGTCTTAGCTTGATTGACGTTATTGAGGTGCAGGGGAAAAATCAGCAAGAACATCAACCCTAAAATACTTGAGAGAATCACGGCGGGAAATCTTAAATCGATCCCTTGGGGGCGATCGCTTCCGGCATCAGCGTTTTCAATCCAATAGGCAGCAAACAGCAGCCCCAGCCCCACGAGAGGAACAATCCCCCGATCAACTAGTGCTGTTGCTAAGTTGATTTGCCATACCCGATCAGTCGGTTGAAAGGGTAACAATAGAATCAAAAAGTCCACAAAAAAGGACAAAATGCAGATTATTCCAACTACCTTAACGGTGAGGGCAGTACTCACGGAAGTAAAACGGTTAACCATAGTTTTTCAAACTGGCGGTGAATACGAGTGATTTTCATATTTCAAGTTACTTGAATATTGTGCCCATGACCGTGACTGTTGTGTAAAAATACAAAGCAGATTCAATATTGCTAAAGGCTATCTGCCTCTTGGTTTTCAACTAGGCCACAGTAACATTTGTTATGTACAGTGTCTTCAGGAAATTCCTAGTATTTGAAGATACGAAGCTAATGCGGGGCTATGGATTCAGATCCCCGACTTCTTGAAGAAGTCGGGGATCTGGGCACTTGTTCCCAAATCGACAGATCCTCAGGTCGGTCAACATCAGCTAAAGGCGACAAATTCACGAATGATAAATGAAGCTTTTGGGCAATGTCTACGGTTTTCTGGAATACTTGAGCAGTTCCCCACTCGATGTTAACGAATAACTCCGCGATAGCTTGGCGCAAACCAATTAAGTAATATCCACCGTCGATCGCAGGCCCAAGTACGAGGTCAAAGGTGTGTAACTTTTCAAAAGCTGTTACTAGAATCTCGACATTGACTCCAGGACAATCTGTGCCGATGATAATTACTTTTTCTGCACCAGATTGAAAAGCATCGAAAAGCGATCGCGCCATCCGTGAACCTAGATCGCCTTCGCCTTGAGATTGGTAAACCAAATCTAACCCCAGCCAGTTTTGCATGAGTTGCAAATCGCCACCTGCAAATCGCACTTCCACAGATATGGCAATGGCTTTTTGCAATTCTTGAACCTGAAATATTGTATATTCAGTCATTTCCCGTTGAAGATTGGCAGCACCAAGATTTCCTAAAGCAGGTATCAATCGGGTTTTTGTCTTACCTGGTTCTGGATAGCGAGTAAAAATAATCAGGTGCTGTTTTGGGTTTGCTGGTAAGTTCAGCACGCAATACCTTAATTTGAATAAACTAAAAATATTTTAATAGCAATACTTGCCGTCATCGGCTGTAGTATGCTCCTTCGCAGTTCGCATTGCCCCTAAAATCGTTGAAACAATAACACAACGCTTAACTTTACCACCAGAACTACTGGATAGCGTGATCCGTCCTAAATTTTGTGAATTACCTCTGTAGTCAAATTGAACTTTGCGTATGCCATTTGACAATTGCAAGGTTGTCTCAGAATCTAAGCGTAAATTGGAATCTATATTATTCCAGTTAACCGCAGATGGATTTACTGTAGCAGGATGAACTGCCCATTGAATAATGCCGTTTTGCTCACGAAAGCTAGCTTGCCAAGTCAACTTTTCTTTAATGGCTTGGCTTCGGGCTTGATGAATAGCAAGGTGAACTTCGTTTTGAGCAGTGTTAAGACGGCGAGTCTCTACAAAAGCTAGCCAATTAGATATTCCTAGCGTAGCTAATATAGTAATTAATACAATAACTATTAACATCTCTGGTAGGGTAAAACCACTACTGGAGTGCTTCTTCAAAAAATTTTTTGCATTAACTAGAGACGGTAAATGCACCTGGATATCCATTTTTGTTTTCTGATCGCTTTTCAACTACCCAGCCGTTGAGCAATGTTTCAGTTTCTTGCCTTCTAACTTGACGCTGGTTAGTAATAATGTCTAGCAAGGTTGGCAGAATAACGATTGTGACAATTTTCAGTGACAATTTGAAGGTGAAATTTATGTTCTGAAGTCTTGAAGGGTCATAAATAAAATACTTGCACAAAAATATAGCTGCTTCTAAAGCTTTTTTTCGGTTAAATGGCTTTTGTAGAGCTTTGCAGACCAGGTATTTGTATAAATTTGCCAGACAAAGATTCCAATTATCCTTTAGTGTTGTTGCCGTAGCGTCTCGTAGAGAAGGTCTTTTTTTATAAGCTCTCTTAAGTACTTGCAAACAGGATCTTTCCTGTCTAACAAGATTGCAAGAAACTGAATTAGGAGTTATGCGATATAAGATTTGTACAGATGGGACACATATAAAATTAAACTTAGAGGCTAATCGCAGCCACATATCCCAATCCTGAGCCGCACCTAAAGATTCGTCAAAGCCACCTAATGCAATTAAAGATTTTCTACAAATTAAAGGATTGGAACCATTCTCTAAAAAGTTATTTAGTAGCAAATGTTCATAAACATTTCCATTAGCTTTAACACGCTTCCCTGAAAGTAGAAATTCACCATTTTCGTCAATATAATCAGTCCAACTGTAAGCGACTTTTGCGGTAACGTTTTCTTGTAAAGCCTTTAATTGAGATTTAAGTTTATCAGGTGTCCAAATATCATCTGCATCTAAGAAACTAACAAATTTTCCAACAGCATGGTGTAGCCCTCGGTTACGACTAACGTTTCCCCCAGCATTGGGATAGGAAAATACTTTTATTCGTGAATCTGGGATTTTTGTAATAATTTCTAAGGTTGAGTCTTGGGAACCATCATTTATTAAAATTAATTCTAGATTGTGGAAATTTTGATTTAAAACAGATTCAATAGTTTCTTTAATAGTTTTTTCACTATTGTAAGCTGGAATAATTACACTAATTAATGTTTTATTTAAAGTTGACTTAATCATGTTGTATACTTCTTGCTTTCAAAATTTTGTCCAACTTGCATCTTAAAGAATAAAAGGGACTCATCATACTAGCTAAGTAAAAGTTAAGCTCAAAAAGAGCAATTAGATTAGTTTGAAATTGCCCCCTATACTGAATGAGGTGCTGTAATACTCTACGTAAATTTCCTAAAATAGTTTTCACAAAAATTATTGGTTTTTGCCAATTTTTAGCATTTATCAAACGTAGCTGAAAAATACACAAGCCACAGCCACGTGCCAAAGTCAGTAAATAATCTCTTTCCAGCCGCCAATGCGGTATTTGATGATAAGTATGCATGGTAGGGTTATACCAAATTTCCCAGCCTGCATAATGTATATAAAGCAATGGTTCATAGTCATCACCCTGCACAAAAATGCCAGGTAATTTGCCGCTTAAAGTCGGTTGTTCTGGTACATTTTCACACCATACTTGTTTTCTCACAACAAGCGCTGCCGCAGGAGGTAGTCTTAAATTTTCTGCATCAAATAAATGCGGATTTGAACCATGTTCTCTGATTGCTAAAAAAGCTTGAATTCTTTCAAAATTTTCTGGAAGTTTTACTTCAAAATCCCCATGAATCTGTCCGCTCCAAGCACCTGCTTGAGGATGTTCTAATCCAAAGGTATATGCTTGAGCTAACCAATCAGGATCAGGTAAATTATCATCATCTAAAAACGCTATTAGCTCACCTCTTGCTTCACGTACTGCCCGCAATCTTGCAAAGGCGGCTCCCTGTTTGGGTTCTAAAAAATATCTTAACCGACAATTTATATCATATATTTTTTGGTAATTCTGGATTATTTCAGATGTGTTATCAGAACTATTGTTATCTACAATAATAATTTCCCAATTAAGTTTTTCTACTCCTATCTGGTTTAATAGCTTATCTAAAACTTTAGGTAAACGGGTTGCTCCGTTATAGGCAGGGATAGCTATGCTAATATCTAAACTTTCAACTGATAAGTTGACCATAACACTTAATGTTTTGATAATTTATTTTTTAAAATATCCATTTTTCCAAAGATAAAAAGGGCTAATGAAGCTACTAAAAAAAAGTTCCATTTCGCAAGCAACTACCAAATCGTGTTTGAGTCTAGTTCGGTATTTGAGTAAGTGGAAAGCAATTTTACGTAAATCATTTATCATATAAGATACAAGAGCAATTGGTCTATATATCTGTTTGATATTAACCATTCTAGTTACATAACGGCTAAGTCCAATCCCTCTAAAAAAGGGAATTAAATAGTCTTTTTGTAACCGGGAACTAGGTATTCTATGGGAAATTTCCATTTCTGGGTTATACCAAATTTCCCATCCTGATTTTTGGATATAAGACAACATTTCTAAGTCTTCACTGGTAAGCATATTACCCTTAACTCTCCCAGTTAAAATCGCCTTATCTGGCACGCTTTCTAACCACGCTTGTTTACGCACTACAAGTCCGGCAGAGGGAGGTAGTAATTTTTTAGATGCTTCATATAATAACGGTAAATTACCTCGCTCTGTAATTGCTAAAAATGGGGCAATTCTCTGAAAGTTTTCTGGTGGTTCTACCTCCCAGTCAGGGTGAATTTGGCTGCCATAAGCTCCCGCTTTGGGGTATTTTTCACCAAAAACATAAGCTGCATATACCCAATTTGATACTGGATAGTTGTCATCATCTAGAAAACCTATTAATCTACCTTTAGCTTCTGCGACTGCCCTTTTTCGGGCATAGGCTGCCCCCTGTTGTGCTTCAAAGCAATACTTCAAAGGGTAAGAATATTGCCAATTCTGTTGATAGGCTTGAACAACTTTAGCTGTGTTATCAGTGCTATTGTTGTCTACAACTATAATTTCCCAAGATAAATTTTCGGTGTGAAGTTGGTTTTGTAGCCGTTCTAGTAGTTCAGGCAAACGACTTTCACCGTTATAAGTTGGGATAGCTACAGTAATATCAAGGTTTTCAGCCATTTGACAAAATTTACATTTTGATTTGATTAAGACGCTTTTATTTTATATATTGAACCAATAGCTAGTCTATTACTGGCTCTTAAATAAATCTATCGAACATTAAAAACTGCACCTGATGTTTTAATTTTGCTATCAATGTGCAGTTTTATATACAGTATTATTACGTAATTTGAAATGAAGATTCCTGCATAAGCTACTTAACTGCATTTATCATCTTGTGCTGTGAGCATTGAGCCTAAGAGAGTTTTCACAATAACGCATCGCTTGACGCTACTAGCCGATGTGGAGTTTGCAGAGCTTGGTACAGCTACCACTATTTTTAACCCAGGTGGCTCTGTCGAAGGGGCTACAGGTGTTCCAAAGCTTGCATTGGGTAAAGTCCCCATATAGTCAAAGGTAATTTTTGTTGACGCACTTAAAGTGTAAGAGACAGATGAACCAGCAGTGTTTTGACTGGTGAGATTTGCACCTAGCAGAAATTTATCAGAGCTGATGCCTACATCTGCTCCTAAAGGTTTCCATGTAGGGCTTCCAGCATTGGTATTATAAACAGCAACCTCTGCATTTTGGGTTGTGCTATTTTTCTGAAAACTGACACTGTAGCTAAGTTTTTTGTTTTTAGCTTCGCGCTGTGCTTCTTGCAGTGCGGCTAAAACAGCGTTGTTAACCTTATTCACTTTCTGCCGATTCACAAAGGCAAGCCAACCAGGAGCTGCGATCGCTCCTAAAATTCCAATCATCACCATCACTACGATTAATTCTATCAGAGTAAAGCCAGCATTTTGTTGAGTGTATTTACAACCACAACGTAGTCTATTAACTAAACATCGCTGTTGGCTTGTTCCATTCCTGTGAATAGGGTTCAATAACTTTAAACTTAACTTTCCCATAATTAGCTGCCATTAATTAATCCTTGAATTTTCAGCACTTATTTAGTAAATAAGTATCCGCGCCCTTGTACGCGTATACTTGCACTTGGAAAATAAGTTTTGTTGGTATCTGTGTAATTAAGGTTATTGCTTTGTAAACGTGCGAGTGCATTGCCTCGTAAAGATACTTGTGCTGTTGTGTTAACCCTATCGATACACGCATAGAAACCTGTCATTTTGCCAGCATTACGTGTATTAAAGCTAGCAGTGTTTGGTGATACTTTTTGCCATGTGTTGTTATCAGTAGGACAAGTTGCCGCAGGTGCTGGTGTTGTATCATCAGTTTTGCTTTGATCAATAAAGTCAACAAGTACTGTGGCATCGGCAGTATAAGTTTCTGTGGCTTTTACCCAAGCATTCATCTTGTCTTTGATAGTGCCTACTCCATCCAGCTTAAATAGGGTAAAACCTGGACTAGGACAATTACCACTAATATATTTGCCAGTATAGCCAGTACAATCAACACCAGTACTAGCTGGTATACCATCCTTAATTTGCCATCTCGCAATCCGAGCTGCATTAGACCAAGTAGAACTAGAAGTAGCGTCTTTAATTAAATAGTAGGCAACCAATGAGTATACAAACGTATCATCTTTTTCGGTTCCTGTAATTGTAAGCGCTTGATTAACTATTTCTCGCTTCCAAAAGACAAGAACAGGGACTCTATCTGTGGCGCTCGAATTAGGTAATTGATTTTTGATAGCTTCAATTCCATCAGCATCATAAAGATAAATTGCCTGTTGTAAATCACGGGAAATATAATCTAGTGCAGCTTGAATTTCTTGCTCAGAATTTGCCTTTGCTTGCTCCTTTCTGTCTGTATCCATAATGTTAACCATGAATCCTAGCAACGGCGTGATGATGAGGAATGCCAGAATCATGGCAATCAACAGTTCAATCATAGTAAAACCGTTAACTTGCTGAACTAGCCTAGAGCGTTTTAGCTGGCTTTTGATTAAGAATTTTAGTGTACTCACCATATTCTGGAATTCTCTTTAGTGATAAATGCACAGTGAGCATCGCATAATGTGAAACTGCTTAGTTTTTTACTGGCAAGCTTGATTTGTTGCGGTACCCAGTCGTCGACATAAAGCCTGAAATGTAGTGTTAGTGTTGCCAATATCGGTTGTCATTTCGATTAATGGTGCTTGGCGATCGCCTAATCCGCCTGTGAAAGTTTTTTGTGTTTTCTTATCACTATTCGAGTTCCCTGTATTGGCTGTTATAGTTTTACTAAAATCAATATCTGTTCGATAAACCCGAATTGCCAGACGATAACCGTCGTTTATCGAACTACCTGTAACTTTAACTTGAGCAGCTTGAATGTAAAACTGCTCAAACGGCTTATCTCTACAACCTGTAGTACTAGTAGTAGTAATAGTGCCATCAGTAACCTTAAAGCAATACAAATTTGTATCACTTGCTTGCGGAACGGGCATCTCTGTACTGCTAATTAAATAGGCTACTGCTTGAGTTGAATTTGAAACATTTCTGGTTGTAGTTGCATTTGCAGGATCGCGTGCAATGATTGTACTTGGCGCTGCTATTGCTCCAGTTCTCATGGCATCAATAAATGCTTTTGTCGCTTGGGTTGCTAGTTCCACTCGTCGAGACTGAACGCGGGTTGCTGTTGAGATGACGATCGCAGGTGCGATCGCTGCCATTAAAATAGCAACTATAACTATTGCTACCAAAGACTCAATAATCGTAAAACCAGACTCATCAGCAGGGATGATTTGTTGCTGTAGTTTGTGCTTAATCATTAACTTATCACCAGCTTCTGATACCAATTTGCATTCCAAAATATGATTGAAAAATCTTACTCCCCTAAAGTGAAAGTTACAGTTTAGGAGAGTAGTATGAAGTTTTAAGATGGGCAGTTACTAGGACGTTGATCGGAATCGATTGCAGCACTATATACAGGAGGAGTGCTAGTATCGGGTTTTTTCGCACACAACAAACTTTGCACCCATGCGTCATCTCGACCAACTTCCCGGAAGTACTCATCTGGCAAATCATCTGGTATGGTTGCCAATTTTTGAGCTAATAAGTCAGGCGACTGAGATAGCAGCGCTACATCATAACCCCATTGCCGTGTAGGAGCCATATAGAAAGGAGTTCTGCTGTTGTTGCCTTGAATCTTATACTTAAAAGTATCAGATTGAGTTGATATAGATGTGTTGAATGATGCTGTGGCATAGGCACTTCGTTTAGTCTGGACGAAAGAGCCACTAATCCTAGCTTTAATGGCATCGCTTGTTCCTCCTGTTGGGTTCCAGTTTTCTAGCAAGCGCACAAAGTTGTGTAAACCACCATTGTCTTCTGTAGGACGCGCTGGGGTATCTCCAGCCACAGCAATTAAATTAAAGGTAGTTTCAGTAGCTGTTTGCAACCAATTATTGTGGGTTCCAGAGACAATATTATTAGTGTTGTCTGGGTCTTGAGGAGTAGCAAAGGGTTGGTTAATTTGTAGAACTGGTTCAAATCCACTGACAGCACCAGCAGTTATAATAGGCTTCAGCCAAGGCATGAACACATCGTTTGGTGGCGGTAATAGTGTTGTATTCGTAGTGGATGTTGTAGATCCTAGAGGAAATTCTCGTACAGTACCAGGGTTGGTGCTATCAACTCCTAAGATTCTAAGAGGAGTAACTAACTGGCCAGTTGTTGCATCACGTACAAAAGCAATTCTCCGAGGAGCAGTTGCAGTAAAGCATCCTCCTGAATAATCTGTCGCTGGATCATCAAAAATGTATCCTGTTTTTATTCGACTATTGTTTGGGTTTCCATTTTTACCAACAATTTGACCATTATAAAACGTATTACCTCCTCCACCTCCACAGGCTGTCTGGATAGTCCATGCTGTTGTCGCTTTTGTCGGATCACTACAATCTGCTACGTTAGTTGCAGAGCAAACTTCTGTCAAATACGTCCCTGGTGGTATTTGTAGCGCAATTGGTGTCACAAAGTTGTTGAGGTAGGAACTACCTTGGAACCCTGTTGTAGTTGAGTCAAGGTCTTTGGGTATGCCTGTAGTGGTGTCACGCCATCGAGCTACGGGAACAAAGCTATTATATTTTGAGAAACCAGATGGTATTGTCGATGGAGCGTCATAGCTATTACTCCAGTCATAATCTCCCTCATGGCGGTAGCCCAATCTAAAGTTATTAGAAAGTAAAGTAACAGAATCTGCCAAAACAGATGCAGGTCGCCATTCGTCACCAGTTGTACAGTTTGGTAGCCTTGTATCATTTGGACGACAAGCGAAATTTGGATTGCGCTGTGCTTTGGCGCGAGTATAGAAATTGCTCCAATCATCTGCCAATGCTGTTGTGAACTCTTCTTGGGTGTGAAGATTAAAGTTACCCTTAACGTAAACAGGCAAATTGGTAGCTAAAATCAACCCTTTCTCTACGTCTCGATAATTATTACTTGTACCGCGACCGATTTTTGAGCCGTTGATGAGCATAATGGCATTAGGTCGGCGCGTTGGGTCAAGCGTATAATCTACTGGGCTTTCAAGCTTTTGCGCCTCTGGATCTGTCTTTGTTGAACTCAAATCTGGCAGTGCATCATTGCGAGTAGCATAGATAATGCCGCTATTTGGCAGTAAGTATTCTTGCGCTGGAGTTGCTGCACCATACGTAGTAGTGCGAAGCGAGTTGATATCTAATACTGTGGCGCGAACTTCTAAAGGTTGTCTATCTTTTGTTGCAAGATCGTAATCAGTACTTGTAGTGGTTGTTTGATTTGCCTTAACCTGTCTTGCATCTAAAAAGGCAGTTTCTTGAATTGCACCGTGAGGAATAGGAGGTGTAGTGGTTACTGGAGAAATACTGCCGTCTAAAATTTGTAGGGCGCAAATTGCAGCATGAATTGTAGATTGTTCCGAAAGAGTACGATCTGTGGTTTTTGCTAAAGCTTTTGCTAGCAGTCCATCATCTATAGAACGTCCAGCTAAATAATCTGCATTAGTTGTATCAGTTATTGGACGTTTTGGATCTCCTTTTACATCTCCTTTTGGATATTTTAATTGAGATTGATAAGTCAGTAGCGCCTGATAATCAGTAACTGTTTTGGTTGGAGGCCCGTAAACTATGCCGTTGTTGGATAGACCACCTGTAGCTGAACTATTAGCATCTGAAGCCCAAGCTGGAAGTCCTGTTTGATTTTTAGCAGTAGTGCTGTTAGTAGGAACGTAAAAGCTGCTTACACAAGCTATAGGCTGTGGACTTTGCTGGTTGTAACTAGTAGCTTTGTAGTGATAAACAGCTGTAGCTCGCATCCGCAGATATGGTGTCTTAGTTGGATCGGCAATTTCGGGCCATTTATACTGTATTGAAGAGTAATTATTTGCGCCTACAGCAGAGTAATCATACATCCAATATGGCTTAATAGTCTTTTGTGTGGGTGCTGGAGCTTGAGGCACTGGCATCAGATCAGACCAAATTTCTTTGGTAGCTGAAGTGAAGGTAGTACTTGCAGCTGTGTAACTATCAGGCAAATAAATTCCAGCACCAGTTACCACTCGTAAACCACCAAAAGGGTCTTGTATGGTACTCGGAACTTGGGCTGCTGCTAGTTCCCAATCTTTATCTCGGTCTGTAGAGCCTAAATCAGCTAGTATTTGTACGCGAGAACGGCGAGTGCGAGGTGTAGCAGGTGTTGTTGGTAGATCCCAGTTAACACCACTAATATTTTGGGTATCTTGGAAATTTGGGCCGACAAATTGGCTTTGATTGCTGTCCCACCAGATTTGAGGCAGATTATTACCAATTACAACTCTGTCACCCAAGGATTGTTCTTTTTCGCCATAGTCTTTTTCTAGTTTTGTGGGTTCCGTTGCACCAGGTATCAGTTTATTACTGCTGATATTTAGTGTTAAATTAGCGTAACCAGTACCCGTTTTCCCATCCGTGGGATCGGTAGGATACATCCAAGCATCTACAGGGCGTAGGGTATCGCCACTGCCTTGAAGCGGAGTAGTTGTGGCGTATGTACCTAATGCAACTGCTTCAGTGCTTCCAGCAGCAACTTCTCTGTAAGGTACGCGCCGGGTGCGTTTTTGAAAGTAAAGCTGTAGCTGTTGTTTGCGTAATGCGTCGTTTTCTGCTGTGGTGTAACTTGCTAAAGCAAGCTTATCTTTTTGTTGTTGAATACCTTTGGTAACTTCTGCGGGATCGGGATTTGTGGTAGCTATTTGGGCGTTAACTAGGCGAGTGATACGCTGAGTATAGGCAAGGCTGTTATAAGCCATGAAATTCGCTTCGTTTGATGCTGGAGTAGTTGATTTTGCAAAATCGACTTCAACAGGATCGGTAGCTTCTCCTTTTCTAAATAAATGCACTTTGGTAACATTGCCTAAGTCACTTGTATCTGTGAAGCCACCAGCACCCAAGTTTCCACCAATTACTATTTTGCCATTATCGTTATCGTAGAAACAGGATTCCTTACTGCTAACTTGAAATAGCTTGACACTATTTGCTGGCGAACCAGTGAGAAAATTACTATTGGTAAAAATTCGTCCATTTAATCTGAAGGCGGGGCCTGGGCTAAGTCCTATATCATCTTCATAAAGAACAGCATTATTAACTACAGGAATTTGGACACGTTCTTGTTGATACTCTAAAGCAGAAAAGCTTTTATTACCTTTGTAAACTTCGTATTTAGTATTAGATGGTGTAGTAGTAATAGGAACAGTTGCTGTATAGACAAAAAAGGCTTTTTTCAACTTATTGCCCACTTTAAACCAGCCAGTATTACCTACTAATGTAGCGCTTGTGCCTAGCGTATCTCCACAATCTCCACTGACATTACCAGCAGTCATTGGTAAAGTTCTTGCTTCTAATGGATTTCTGGCATATTTATATACACCAGCGTTTATGGGAGGATTTCTAAAGTAAATGCCATAAAGTGTGTAGCTATCAAATTTGCCGTTGTTATCAGTATCTAGAGGGTATAGCCATGCAGTATTTAGTGTCTTAGCTTTTTCAGTAGCTTCGGTTCTTTTTGCTTGTTGATCAGTATTTAGAGCTAGTTGCAGTTGAGTTTCATCACCAAATGTATATTCATTGATATTGCCACTCAAAGTAGAATACAACGCATCATCTGTTGGTGTGGCTCGTGGTAGTCGACCATCTTGAAATAGCTTATTTATTTTAGCTCTAGCGCGGTCTATGGCTGGGGTAGCAGCATTGAGTGCAGCCTCATTTACTCGAACATTACTAGCATTTTTAGAGCGTTCAAACGATCGAAATAAAATTGCTGTTGTTAACAGTACAACAACTAAAGATACCATTGCTACCGTTGGCAAAACAAAACCAGCATTTCCAGCACCACGTCTTTTATTAGTAGTGAAAAAAGTTCTTAGTAACCAAATTATTTGCTTTTTTATTGTAGACAAAAACTGGTTGTTAAGTTTTTTTAAATAAAATACTAGCGCCTTGAATAACTTACGTCTTACAGACATAGATGCTTCCCTCCCAAGTGTTTGTTTACGGATGTGAGGATATTTGAATTTATAGATATCCAGCCTATTATGTCGGCTCTAAACTAAAAGTGAAACTTTTGACTTATGTGATAATTAACCTTTTTTAAACATTTTTAGAAATGCAGTGGTAAATCAAAGAATAAGATTTTTTTACTTTATATCATGGGTTCATTTTTTACTTAATACCGAAAAATACTGATCTTCTCGAAATTATTTAGTTTATGTCTGCTAATGAAATAAAAATTCATCCTTATATAGAAGGCCGATCTCACAGAAAAAACCTATATTCCTAAGCTAATTAAGCTCAATTTCGTAGAAAAATAGTATGACTTAAAATTAACTTTGTAGAAATCTATTTCATTCAAAGCTAGCTTTATGAAGATGTTGTCAGCATACTAAGTCTATAATACCCACCTGTTCAAGTAAAAATATCAGTTAGCGGCAAAATAATATGAAAAAATTTAAAACCTCACTGTAGTAGGGAGGCAGTAGAATAAATATTTATAATTTCAAGTAAATACGCAGTAATTAGGTTTAATAGTCAATAGCTGCATTACACTGGCATTTGCACAGACTATAGGACTAGTACCGCAAGGCGGAAGTCAAAAGCTAAAAGTCAAAAGAATTGTATTCCAAGCTGTTGCACTATTTGAAATGGTATCTTTATTTACGCCGTGCTGTACTAGTATTTAATTTTTGAAACTACCATTGTAGGTTTTTATATATGGTTGCCAAATCTGCTGCCTGCATATTTACTGTGCGAACAGGTTTAATACCTTGGCGCAATTTATTAAGTAAATTAGTATCTGTTGCTAATCGCTCAAGAGCTTGAGTCCAAGCTTTAGTCTCATTAGCAGTTACGAGCCATCCATCAATGCCATGTTTTACAAGTTCGGCAATACCCCCTAAATTGGAACCAATTACAGGGAGTCCGGATTCATGGGCTTCTAAGACTACTATTGGCCCAGTTTCTAACCATTGGGAAGGTACAGCTAGGATGTCATAATTGGCTAGAGCCTGGGGAAGTTCAACTCTAGTTAGTTGTTTCTCTACCCGAATTCGAGGGTCATTGTCAATTAGGTTAAAGATTGTTTGGCGATATCGTTCATCTTGCGCTATGCCATGAATTATCAATTCAATGGGAATTACCGCAGGTAAATCTTTAACTGCTCGGACTAAGATATCAATACCTTTATATATATCCCAGCGTCCTAAAAAAACTACTTTTAAAGTGCTAGATTGCTGTTTTACCTGTGTTGATTTTTCTTGTGTAGTCTCAGAAATTCCGCATCGAGAGAGAACAAGTTTTTTTTCAGGAATGCCGTTAATCAGTAGAGCTTCATAAAGCCAATCACATACTGCTACAATGCGGTCAGCATATTTTGCCATTTCTAGCAGACTTTTTTTGCGGGCAGTAACATAACCAGGTATCACAAAAGGACGCACAAATTGTCCTAAGTTGCCTTTGTCTACTGAGGCAGGAAGATAGGCACTTACAGGCAATAGTACTCTCCCCAAAATAGCTTCCGGCAGATAGCTAAAACCTTTGACCATTGAAGCAGGTAGCTTTTTGCTCAAACTATCAGCACATTGGGAACAACGCACCACATCTATTTTGCCATCACAAACCTGTTGTCCATTGAACATCAAAGTAGTTCGCTGGCATAAGGGTAGAGGATAATGGATTGTTACAACTGTTGACAAGCCTAATTCTTTTGCCAAACGTAGATGAGGTAATCCACAAGATACTTCCCAATGGTGCTGATGGTAAATATCTGCTTTTTGGTGAGATAGCCAATTAGCAAAATCTTCAAATTTTCCATGAGGAAATTGACCGTGATTCGGTTGTATTCTAGGTACTGGGAATACAGGATATCGATAAACTTCTACATCGTTGTACTTGTAAGTATCACCATGTGGGGAACCTAATTTGGCGGCTGCTATCAAGATGTCAATATCATGCGATGGCTCCGCCAACGCTAAGAGCGAACGCAATTCTGGCAGTAAATCGTTGAGGTTTACTTGAATACCACCGCATTTATCTGGAAAATAACGAGCAAGAGCTTGGATTACTTTCATCGGGAGGAATCTCCAGGATAGGAAATCTGCTCTTGCTATTTTATTCGCTGTATTGTGAATTACCCAGTATATGTACTCCAATCATCACTCTTGCCACATTTCTCAGTTTTCGCACTATCCCTCAAGTTCAACGTGCTTTAGCCAATCAAGTCCAAAAGGTTTTTTCTTTCTTTGTATGAAACCACCCTGCTCTCCTTATTAAGGATAAGGAGAGGGGGAGGCGATATGGGTTACGCGCTAAAGTATTTTGCTACTGGGTGGTAAGTAATAATTGCAGTGGTGGACTGTTCTGGATAAAGTTGTTCACTTTCATCCATATACAATTTAATTCTGTCAGTCTGCAATAATTCCAGTTGCTTGTATTGGTCTTGGATATTCGGGCAAGCTGGATAACCAAAACTATACCGTGAGCCACGATAGCGTTGTGCTAATATATCCCGAATATTGTCGGGTTCTTCAGCAGTAAAACCTAACTCTCGGCGAATTCTGGCGTGTGTCCACTCAGCTACAGCCTCTGCAACCTGTACCGCCATACCGTGGAAATACAGATAATCGGTGTATTGATTGGCAGCAAACAGCTTTTGGGCGAACTCTGTGGCAATCTCCCCTACAGTCACCGCCTGCATGGGGAAGACATCAATAATTCCCGATTCCTTTGGTGCAAAGAAATCTGCTATGCACAGCCGCCTTAATGATTTTTGTCTGGGAAACTCGAAAGTTGTAACCTGTTGAGATTGGTTCTCTGAGTCATATATATGTAGAGAATTTCCTTCAGACTGACAAGGGAAATACCCATAAATCACCTGGGGATGCAACAGATTTTCTTCAATAATTCGCTGTTTCCAAGTTTCTAAAATTGGGTAAACTTTCTCAGCTAAGAAAGCCTGATATTCTTCCTTAGATTGTTCCTTGGGTTTGCGAAATTGCCACTGTCCAGCAACTAAAGCTTGTAAATCTAAGTGCCAGAATATTTCCTCAATGGGAATATCACTAGGCTGCAACAACTGCGTCCCCCAGAAAGGCGGTGTGGGACGTTCAATATCTATCTCTACAGCATCAGAACGCCTTGTATCTACTACTTTTGGTTCAGCAGATGTTTCTTCAGAAGTCTTAGCTTTTGGTTCTTTGTGGCCATTTGTAGAAACTTCAGTAGTTTCCACTTCGTTCAAAAATCCTTGCAAATCCTCCCAGTTATTAGTTGCCTTTGCTGGCATTAATTTATCCATGAAGTGCAAGTCAGAAAAGGCATCTTTGCCATAAACGACTTTACCTTTATAGGTATTTTGGCAATCTTCATACACAAATTTGGGAGTCAGCGCCGCACCACCTAAAATTACGGGGACACTAATTCCCTTTTCGTTGAATACCTCCAAGTTTTCTTTCATGAAGGCGGTGGATTTTACCAGCAAACCACTCATGGCTATACAATCAGGTTTGTGCTGTTCGTAAGCGTTGATGATATTTTCCACTGGTTGTTTAATTCCCAGGTTAATCACCTTGTAGCCGTTGTTAGACAAGATGATATCTACCAAGTTTTTACCAATGTCGTGGACATCGCCTTTGACTGTGGCAATGAGAAAGGTTCCCTTGGCATTGTTGCCTGATTCTGATTTTTCCATGAACGGTTCTAGAAATGCCACCGCCGCTTTCATGGTTTCGGCAGATTGCAAAACGAAGGGTAACTGCATTTGTCCAGAACCGAACAATTCCCCGACAACTTTCATCCCATCTAGCAGGAAGGTGTTGATAATCTCCAAGGGGGGATGTTCTTCTAAGGCTTTTTTGAGATGTTCTTCTAAGCCAATGCGTTCGCCGTCGATGATATGGCGTGTGAGGCGTTCTGGGATGGGGAGACTTTCATCTAAAGAGCGATCGCGCTTAGTTGTCACCCCAGCAAACGCTGTGGTAAGCTCTCCCAAGGGATCGTAAACGCAAACATTACCCTCAAATTTCCGTTCGTCATAAATCAACTGCCGACAAATTTCTTGATGGCGTGCCTCAATCTTGGACAACGGTAAAATTTTGTTAGCGCTGACAATGGCTGCATCCATTCCCGCCGTCGTCGCCTCGTGTAAAAACACTGAGTTCAGCACCATCCGCGAGGCTGGATTCAAACCAAAGGAAATATTGGAAACACCCAAAATTACATGACATCCAGGCAATCCTTCACGAATCCGCCGGATAGACTCAATTGTGGCTTTACCGTTTTCTCGGTCTTCTTCAATCCCAGTGGAAATTGGTAACGCGAGGGTATCAAAGAATATTTCGGTGGGTGGTATGCCATATTCTACAGCTTGACGGTATGCGCGTTGGGCGATCGCAAACTTTTTGTCTGCTGTCCGCGCCATCCCATCTTCATCGATAGTACCAATGATGACACCTGCCCCGTATTTTTTCGCCAACTCCAGCACCTTTAAAAAGCGCGGTTCCCCATCTTCGTAGTTGGTGGAATTAAGCAAACACTTACCACCGGCAACCTTTAAACCCGCCTCCATCTTTTCCCATTCGGTGGAGTCAAGCATTAAAGGCAGTGTCACATTATTAACAATGCGTGAAACTAATTCGTGCATATCGCGCACGCCGTCGCGTCCCACATAATCGACGTTGACATCGAGGATGTGTGCGCCTTCTTTGACTTGCGCCCTCGCCATTGAAACGAGTCCATCCCAATCTTCGGCATTTAGTAAATCGCGGCACTTCTTGGAACCACTGGCGTTGAGACGTTCGCCAACAATCAAGAAGGAATTATCTTGGTCGTAGGGCTGAGTGGTGTAAATTGATGCTGCTGCTGGTTCTAAACTTGGCTGTCTAACTTTTGGCTTCAGGTCTTTGGCGGCTTCTGCCAATTGTTGAATGTGTTCTGGACGAGTCCCACAGCAACCCCCGATCACTTGGACACCCAAATCTTCAACAAAGTGCATCAATGACATCCGTAATTCTAACGGTGTCAGGCGGTAGTGTGCTTGACCACCGACGTTTTCGGGTAAACCCGCGTTGGGTATACAGGAAACGATGAAAGGTGAATGTTCTGCCAAATACTTGATATGTGGTTTCATCAAGTCTGGACCTGTGGCGCAGTTTAGACCAAGAATATCTATTGGGTAAGGTTCCAGAATTGTCAGCACAGCACTGATTTCTGAACCAACCAACATTGTGCCCATGCTTTCCATTGTCACAGACACCATCAACGGTCTGCGATCGCCTTTTTTGGCAAACACTTCTTCAATTCCATTCAGCGCCGCCTTAATTTGCAGCACGTCTTGGCAAGTTTCCACCAAAAATAAATCAACACCACCATCCCATAGCGCTTCTGCTTGTTCAGCAAAAGTGGCTTTCATGGTGTCAAAGTCAATATGTCCCAAGGTAGGGAGTTTTGTTGTCGGGCCGATAGAACCTGCCACAAACCGGGGTTTTTCTGGCGTGGAAAATTCCGCAGCCACACGCTTGGCTAATTCTGCGGCTGTCTTGCTGAGGTAATACGCTTGGTCTGCTAAGTCATATTCTGCCAGCACCAATGATGTACTACCAAAGGTATCCGTTTCAATTACGTCTGCACCAGCAGCGAGAAAGTCTCGATGAACCTTAGCGACTGCTTCGGGTTTGGTGTGGACTAAGTATTCGTTACAACCTTCATACTGTGGGCCGCCGAAGTCTTCAGCAGTCAGGTTTTGGGTTTGCAGGTTGGTTCCCATCGCCCCGTCGAAGACGAGGACTGGGCTATCTGGACTACGCAAGCGTTCAAGGAAAGAATGAGTCATATTTTCCTAGAATAAATGAGGACATCAAGTGAGTCTTGTGATACTCGACTTACTTTATTATTTTCCAAAATTGTGATATTTGTGGCAGCCTTTAATAAAGTCTGGTTTTCTTTATCAAGGAAGGCAGGAGGCAGAGGGCAGGAGGCAGGAGGAAAAATGTCCGACGACGCTCTCTACGAGACGCTGCGCGTAGCTTGCTTCACCGTAGGAGTACGCAGACTCGCTCGCCGCCGACGCTATCTGTTTCCTGCCGTGACCAAAGGGAACAGGGGCTTAAGACAAGAACAGCAAATTGAAATATTTGGTGGCTCTTATTAAGGAGCTGTCTGAATCCCCTTCTTAATAAAACCTCCTGCCTTCTGCCTCCTGCCTCCTTCAAATAGCGATTTACTGATAACCAGCTGCTTGTAACAGAAACAACTTGGCATAACGCCCTTTTAGCTGTAATAATTCTTCATGAGTTCCCTGTTCTATAACTTCGCCATTTTCTATAACTACGATTTTGTCAGCCATTCGGACTGTAGAAAAGCGATGGGAAATCAAAAGTACCATCTGATTTTGAGTAATAGCGCGAAAATGATTGAAAATCTCAAATTCAGCTTGGGCATCTATTGCTGATGTTGGTTCATCCAATACTAAGATATCTGCTTGCGATCGCATAAAAGCACGAGACAAAGCAATTTTCTGCCACTGTCCCCCCGAAAGTTCTTGTCCTCCTTTAAACCAACGCCCAAGTTGAGTCTGGAAGCTTTGGGGTAATTGGTCAATAAAAGATTGGGCCATGCCTTTTTCCGCAGCAGTTTGCCAAAGGCTTTTATTTTCGAGATGTTCTACATCACCCACCCCGATATTCTCACCCACAGTGAACTGATAGCGGACAAAGTTCTGGAAAATCACACCAATACGACGACGCAACACATCCACATCCCATTCCTGCAAATCCAAGCCATCTAAGAAAATTCTTCCAGAGTCTGGGGTGTAGAGTCGGGTAAGTAGTTTGATTAAAGTAGTCTTACCGGAACCGTTTTCACCCACAATTGCCAGTTTTTCTCTGGGTTTTAAGTGTAGCGAAATGTTTGTCAAGGCTGGTTTAGAACTTCCCGGATAAGTAAATGATACGTTCTCAAAACGGATACCATCTTGGGGATTTAAACCAATGGTTGCCTTACCCCAAGACTTTGGTACTTCTTCTTCTAGGAAATCGTAGAGATTTGATAGATATAGGTTGTCTTCATACATCCCTCCAATAGATGTGAGGGCATTGGAGAAAGTTGATTGTCCTTGGCGAAAAACGGTGAGATACATGGTCATATCTCCCAAGGAAATCTTACCTTGTACTGTTTCTAATACAATCCAAGCATAAGCTAGGTAAAAAGCACCAGTACTCACTAAACCCAGTAGATAGCCCCAGAACCCTCGCCGCAGAGTTAAATCACGGTCTTCGCCATAGAGTTGATGAAACAGGTTGCGGTAACGCCCTAGCAGCATCTCTCCCAACTGGTAGAGTTTGACTTCTGTGACAAAATCTTCTCTTGCTAACAGATTTTCTAAGTAATGCTGTTGACGAGTTTCTGCCGCCCGCCAACTAAATAGGCGAAAGCCTTCTCCAGCAAACTTTGTTTCGGCAATAAATACAGGCATCGCTGCCAAAATCAGCACCACCACCGCCCAAGCTGAGAAATTTACTAGTAAAATACCGTAGGTGAACAGGGAAAGGGCATTTTGCACCAATCCAAAGGTGCGGTTGACTAACGAAAGCGGACGAACTGATGCTTCTCGTCGGGCGTTGGTCAATTTGTCATAAAATTCTGAGTCTTCAAACTGCCTAAGATCCAGTGTCAGCGCCTTTTCTAAGATGAGTACATTCACTCGCTGACCCATTAGCGCCCGCAATAATGACTGGCAAATGAGGATTCCCCGTTGACTACCCGCTAGTAGAATTACAGCGATCGCTTCTAATCCTACATAAAATAAAGAAGGATAAATATTGACAAAACCATTGCTTTGTGAATTAACTTGAGATGCTACTACCACTGCATCAACAATTAACTTACTGATGTAAGATATCGCCGCCGGTAAAAGACCAGCAACTATTGTTAAACTCGCCAGAAGAATAGTAAGCGATCGGCTGGTAGTCCATACCAAGTTCACAGCCCGTCCACTGTAGCGGAAAACTGTCAGGGATTGGCGTAGGATATTTCTTTTTTTTTAATTTTCATCTTTTTTTGGAAAAGATACCCCAACTTGGGCGGATCTTCCTGATTCTTTTAATCTTTATATAATTTTAACAACAAAGAACTCAGAACTCAGTACCTAGAATGACGAGTATGCGGCTGGGTAGTGAATACCATGCTGAAATTAACGGATATTCTGACTCCTGTTAGCGGATAGCTAAGGTTTAGCCCATTCTGAATTCTGACTCCTGTTTACATTTTTATCCCCACAACCTCCGGCCTGCTTTCCCACTTAATTTTTGGTGAGTATCTGCCAATAAAGCTGGAATATCTAACTTTTCTGGACACCGAGGTAAACAGTCTCCACATTCTGTACAGCGATCGCCTTTCATTCCAGGGAACCAGTGACCAGCATTTTCAAACATTCCGTAACGATATTGTCCATAGTCTTTCATGTCGTATGCCACTGCCAGATTACGTAACCGCAATATCTCTGGAATATTGATATTTTCTGGACAAGGCAAACAAGCATAACATTGGCTACATTTATCAGTTCCCAAAGCAAGTTTTTGGTGATTTTCTAACCTCTCAAAAGCAGAAATTTCTACTGATTTTAGTTCTCCATTATGGTCAGTAACTTGCAAAGGTTCTATTAATTCATCTGGGTTGGCTGGCCCTATACTTAAAGTATTAATACGGTTATCAGCGAGTAAAAAACGATAGCTTAGTTCTAAGGGGGAATACGGCTGACACAAGTCTTTTAGGATTTGGGGTGGCGTATACAGCTTTCCTCCTTTGTCAGCAGGGGAAATAATGAAAATGCCCATATCTTTTTCGGCAGCTAGTTGAATTGCTGGTGCGTGCCGTTGAAAAAAATAGTAGTAATGCAGATTGACAAACTTAAAAAAATCTGTGCTTATAGCTGACTGAATTAGTTCTAATGACCCGTGGCTGGAAAAACCCACGTGTCGCACTCGACCATCAGCAACAGCTTCCTCTACAGCCTGCATACAGCCATTTTTGGCTTGCACCCACTCCAAATGTTGCCAAGTGTTCAAGCCATGAACCCCTAAGCAATCTAAATAATCTAGCTGTAATCGTTCTAGGGATTCGTCGATGCACCGACGCATGGTGTCAGCATCTGCTGTGGCTGGGATTTTGGTAGTGATGTAAAGCTTCGTTCGGGGTACTGATAACCCAGCTTTTAATGCCCTACCAAGATACTCCTCGCTTTTGCCGTAACCTCTGGCGGTTTCTAGATGATTAATTCCTAACGCTAAGGCTTGTTCAATTATCTGGTGAGCATTTTCAAAATCAGCCAGGTAGCGCATTGTTCCCAAGGAGAAAACCGAGAGGTGCAGATTCGTTTTCCCAAAGCGTCGGTATTGCATAAATTGAGTGCTGAGTAGTAAGTGCTGAGTAAAAAGACGATTAATATTGTCTGTACAAGAGTGAAAAGTAAAAAAAGAAAGAATAAAGAATTTACTTTTAAGATTCTCTATTCTTTCTCAGCACTCAGCACTCAGCACTCAGCACTTTCCTAGCTGTCGCCATTACCAAAGCGCTTGATCAAATCTTCAGGACGGAGATTAGAAATAAATTCACGGAAGGCTTGCTGTTCGGCTTCATCTGCATCACGATCAACAGGGATAGAAGCATCGGCAATCACTTCTTCCATTACCCAGATGGGGGTATTTGTACGGAGAGCAATGGCGATCGCATCGCTAGGCCGTGCGTCAATTTCTTTTTTAACCTCGCCTTGCTGAACGATTAAAGCCGCATAAAATGTATCCTTTTGCAGGGAATGAATGATCACCTTTTCTAGAGTCATATTCCAAGTCTCTAGAAGATTCACAATCAGGTCGTGGGTTAAGGGTCTGGGAGGCTTTTGATTCTCCAGTGCGCCCATAATTGCCCTAGCCTGTTCCTGACCAATGTAAATTGGCAAAGCCCGTCGATCTGAAGAATCTTTTAAAAGAACGATCGGGCTGCGGGTTATGGCATCTAATGCTATGCCAGCAACTTTCATTTCAATCATTGCCTAAGCCTCTACAATGCTTTGAAAGCCTTGGATGCTGTGTAACAAATAGTACCCCTTTTTAGGCGGTTTGGTGCCAGTAATAAACATAAGCATTCGTTCTCTATAATTGCTTCTATTAAACTCCGAACTTGTGGTGAAAACCAGAGTAAGTCAAATTGGTCTTCTTAGACAATAACCTTCTTACCCAAGTATGCCTTGTGAAGGATGCTAATGTGTTAATATTCCTATACGAAAAAAAGTCAGAAAATATACTTGGATGTTCGACATTTCTGTGACAATTACCAATTCATTTCAGGCAAATTTAGGCAATAAATAGAGTTAGTTTGACAAAAAAGCCGTGTTTACAGGATTAATCCAAGCATTAGGAACGATGGAACCCTTAGGGGGCGATTCTTGGCAAATTACTTGTGTGAGCCATTCGTGTGAAGTAATTATGCAAGATTTGGCTTATGGTGACAGTGTTGCAGTAGATGGCGTTTGCTTGACAGTAGAAAAAGTTTTAAAAGACGGGTTTATCGCCACAGCTTCACCGGAAACGCTACGCCGCACGACGTTGGGAGGTGAGCAAACGCAACAGAGATATGTCAATTTAGAAGCGTCGCTAAAGGTGGGGAGCAAAGTTGGCGGTCATTTTGTGATGGGTCATGTAGATGGCATCGGTCGATTGCTAGTGGCAGAACAAACGGCTAGTTCTTGGGAAATGACCTTTATTGCTTCCGTTGCGATCGCACGATACATTGTCCCCAAAGGTAGCATAGCTGTCAACGGCATCAGTCTCACAGTAGCCGCTTATGACTCAGAACTCTCTCAGTTCAAGGTGGCGGTAATCCCCCTCACATACAGCGAGACAAATCTTCGCTATTTGGTTGCTGGAAGTTTGGTGAATTTAGAAGGGGATATTCTCGGCAAATACGTCGAAAAATTCCTTTACTCTGGCAACCCAAACACCACAGCCCATGATGAAACAAGTTTAGATGGCATTACACCCGCATTCTTAGCAGAACACGGGTATTTGTAAGTGGGAATGGGGAATGGGGAATGGGGAATGGGGAATGGGGAAAGAGCTAACTTTTTATTCTCCCCCTGCTCCCCTTGCTCCCCCTGCTCCCCTGCTTCTTCTAACTGCCTGGTTCTTGAATAACCTGAGCGGTTTGCAAGCCTCTTACTAACTGGCTGAGGGCGCTTTGTAATTCCACGCCTGGGTCAGCAGCAACCCAACCGTTAGGTGTTAAGTGGCGGACTTCAAAGTGCAGGTGAGGGCCTGTGGATGCCCCGGTGCTGCCAACTCGGCCGATGAGAGTTCCAGGTTGTACCCATTGACCGGGTTGAACAAGGATTTCTGACATGTGACCGTAGAGAGTTTGTTCAGCCGATTTGTGATTCAGGATAACGGTTAAACCATAACCACCCATCCAGTTAGCAGTTTCGACTTGACCAGCTGCTGCTGCTAAAACAGGTGTTCCCGTAGGCGCACCTAAGTCTGTACCAGCATGGAAGCGTTGATTACCTGTGATTGGATGAACTCGCCAACCAAACAACGAGGTAATGGGAGCGGGTATAGACAAGGGATACATCATCCCCGTCCCATTATAGGCAACTGCTCCTGTGTAGGGAATTTGTGGCAATACCGATGCTAGTGAGAAGTCGTAAGCTACGTTGCTAGGACGGGGTGCAATGTTGCCATCTGCCATTGGTGGCGGTAAAGTCCCACCACTGGGTGCGATAGGAGTTGCACTCACTCTTGTGGGGCTGAACTCGCTGGGATTCGGGATAAACCGATTCGGGCGATATGCGGTCTTGGTGTCACCACTATAACCATTTTGAGTAGAACGCCATCTGCTGTTGTTGCCAGTCGTTGCAACTTGCCGCGCGGTTGGAACTACTGGCAATTGGGCGTTTTGACTTCTTCTTAGCCAATTAGGTGCTGCTTTACCATTAGAATCAGCTACATTCCTTTGGGGTACTTTGGCGCAAACGCCGCCTAATACGCTTTGTCCTGAAGGCAAAATGGCTCGGCAACCACTAGAGCGTTCTGTGAGAATTACAGAATTTGGTGCTTGATAAGTACCTGTAGCACCACTGTCATAACTATTAGGATCAATATAGGCGTTATTATAATCCTTGGTTTTACCTGGCGCTGCACTAACAGAACTGTTGGAGTTATTCAATGGTTGAGCAACTTCTGGGAGTTTTTCAGGTGCAGGGGTATTGGGTTTTTCCTGTCTCACCCTTATAGGAGTAACCTGGGAGGTTTCTACTTTGGGTTTTGACTGTCTGATAATAACAACAGGTTCAGCAGCTTCGATTTTGGGCGTAGACTGCCTAACTGGTTCTTTTGATTGAGCTACCTCTGGCTTACGTAGTCTCTGTTTGAGCCTGGCTCGCCGTTGGGAAAATTCCGGTTGCGCTTGAACTGCTTCGGGTGCAACAGCCTGCTTTTTAACTAGATTTGGAACTACTGTTGGCTGGGAAGTTTCAACAGTGGGAACGATATTATCTACTTGTGCTTCCGTTTGGGCAAACACAAAGCCGCCGCTAAGGAGGCTGACACTACTCAGCCAACAGAGGCTCTGAGCTGGTAGTGTTGAGGCAAAACGTTTTTTTGTTAGACCTTGCTGCCATAAATATAAACGATGATGGGCAGAATTATTGCGCTGCGTCATTTGTTCTCTCAGTTGTGTGTAATTAGCCTAAAGAGATGATGCTAGTGGTTTGTCTTGCCCAAAGAGCGAAATTTTGAACAAACCTCAAATTTAAACGGAAGATTTATGGTACCCCAAACTGATTGTACCGGGTTCAATATAAATTTCCGGTGTAATTAGTTCCTTTGTATTGTATGTTTCTAAATCAACTCGTAAATTTCCTTGAGGAGTCACCCCAACTACAGTACCTAAAAGATTATTGACATAAACCCGATCGCCCATATTTGTAAGCAAGTCTAGATAGCGAGACAATAGTATGCTTACTCCTTCTTGTTGAAGGCACTCCATACCGGATTCTATTCCCAGTAAGACTGTAGAGGTGAGTATTTCCAGACAAGAGATTGGTCTGAAATCTTGGGAAGCTTGCCACGATTCCAGATTAATTCCAGTTTCGGGGACTGGATTTGTCCAGTTAATACCAACACCAATTACTGCTTGGGTGATTTGTCCTTTGTTTACTTTGGTTTCTGTCAAAATGCCGCCTAGTTTGCGACCATTTAAAACTAAATCATTGGGCCATTTTATCCCAACATCTATACCGCGCTGACGCAATTGAGACGCAATTCCCCAAGCAGTAGCGAAAGTTAGCTGGTAGCTGTCTGTCGCTTCTATTTTGTGGTCGAAAGAAATCGCCACGGAAACATATAATCCCCCAACTGGAGAAATCCACTCGCGTCCCCATTGTCCTCGCCCAGCAGATTGCTGAGTGGCGATGACTACTGTTCCTGAAATAGCCCCTTGGTGGAGTAAGTTCCAGAGGGTTTGGTTTGTTGAGGAGACGCTTTCAAAGAAGTGAAGGGAAAATGGTAAATATGTATGCTTACGCCCTGCTTTCAAGGCTGATTCCAAGTTTTGCAGATTAAATCCCACAGCAGTTAACCCAAATTCCGTTGTTCAAGTTAGCATTGATTGGCTGATGAGTGATTTTTGTTTAGG
The DNA here is from genome assembly GCF_036917775.1 of Nostoc sp. Lineage (GTDB taxonomy): Bacteria > Cyanobacteriota > Cyanobacteriia > Cyanobacteriales > Nostocaceae > Nostoc. The sequence continues at coordinate 60,822 of NZ_JBALEQ010000121.1, read as the reverse complement.
TTTGGTTGAAGATGCACACTTGGCACTGGCGCAATTGGGAAGGACTGCCTTATCTAACTTGTAGTATTCTGGAACATTGGCATCACGGCTTCTTTACCCAGCAGTTTTGGCCGCGATCGCCACAAGTTATCACAGAAGTATTGCAACCAGAGGCATCAGTCTATCGCTTAAAGCAGGTTCATGGCAATACTGTTCTCACCCCCCAAGAAGTTGAAAGCTTCTTAAGCTCTGCTGAGGAGGATTTAGCATCGGCGGATGGTTTAATGAGCGAGCAGCCTCTCCAAGCCGTTTGGGTAGCTAGTGCAGATTGTACACCCGTGCTAATTGGGGATGTGAAAACTGGACGGGTGGCAGCATTACACGCAGGTTGGCGAGGAACTGCTAAGAAAATTGTGCCCCTAGCGATCGCTAGATTACAATCTCAAGGCAGCAAACTTGATGATTTACGCATTGCAATGGGCCCGGCGATCACTGGTGAGGTTTACCAAGTCTCCATTGAAGTGGCTGCTGAAATTGGGGCTAGTATTATACCACATGAAGACGAAGAAAAAATTGTAACTGCATTGCATGAGCTACCAAATTCACCTTTACTAGAAGATCCTAATCCGGGAAAAGTAAGGCTGGATGTGCGGCGAGTGAATACCTTACAACTGGAAAACATGGGGATTAGTGCAGAACAAATTGCGATCGCACCTTATTGTACTTTCCAAACTCCAGAGCATTTCTTTTCTTATCGCCGAGAGAAAGAGAAAAAAGTGCAGTGGTCAGGGATTGTCAGTGGTAAAGAACTTTAAGGCAATACACTTCAGATAAGACCAAAACACTTGTAGAGACGGCGATTTATCGCGTCTCAAAACCCACGATCTTGTACAACTAGCGCTTTGAAACGTATTGGATTTTAAGGTTCAAATTTTAAAACCTATGACCTTTTTTTAATTAATTAAAAATTAAGGAGGATAATAATTTTTAATTAATTTGGGGTACAAGCTCCTACTGATAGCGCAGCGTCTCGTAGAGAGTATCTTGCAATTTTTAATTAATAATTTTTAATTTTTAATTTGGAGCGAAGCGACTTGACGCAGTGAACTAATTGCTAAGACTAAAATACTCAGGGTGATTCCTAGAATTGCATAACTCGGTAGCGCGAAGATCGTTACTTTCAGAAAGTAGGGTAATTCCCCTGCTTTCACGTTCCAACGATTTGCTAGAGAGCCGATGAGCCAGCCATGAATAACTGCTGTTTGCACTGCTAGAAAGCAAATGCCTGATAACCAAACAGACATTCTTCTCATAGAGAATTTATAATATCTGATTTGATATAGCAAATCATTGAGCAAAAAAACAACCGCAGGTATTAACATTACAGTACTAGTTTGTTGTGAATAGTTAATGGCAATACTCAAGCAACAAACTAGTACCATTTCGGCTAAGTATATTTCTTTTGACCAGGCTGTAATAGATTGTTGTAGATACCAATACCAACCGACGAAACCAACTAGTATCAGAACAATGAAGTCTGACAATAACTTGGCAAATAATGGATTATTGGGTAATAACCTTGGGCCCACTACCATCAAATCTAGGCGAGTAATTGAAAGATAGGGACTATTAGATGGATCGTTAAGCCAAAGTGAAAATCCACGAGCCGTATCTGGTAGGTATTGTGTCAAAGAATTGCCTGTTAATGCTAGACCTAAAAATACTAGAGAAGTTCCTGTGACAACAGATACAAAAACTAGAGAAAAGCGTCTTTTAAATAGAAAATATAGAATGAATAATGCAGCTAATGTTGGTTTACAAACAGCAATACTCAAGCAAAGTCCTGCTGGAATATCCTGATATTTTCTAGCCAAGATAAACATCCATAAGATGAGAACTACAACGAAAATGGCAAGATTACCAACTTGAAGATCACGAACTAAGCCATAAATTAAGGCAGCCGAGATTGTGCAAATAGTTCTGAAAGCTGGCGACTTCGATTCTAAGAGAATGTTCGCTCCCCATAAAGCCAAGCCGATTGCTAATATGTGCATCACAATCCAGATTGTAAACGCAGTATTGAGCGAAAAATAACCGAGAAACCAGATAAGAGGAATAATATTCGGTGGATAGACAAATGGTGGAATAAATCCACACGTTTTAGTTAGGCTACAGAAACTTTGGTTAAAAATCTCGACATTAAAAGGACTCAAATGCTGATGAGCCAATTTACTCGCCACATAAAACCATTTAAAATCCCATAAAGGTGGATTTGGCTGATTTAGAAAATAAACTAGCCAACCTGTATAACAGAGAAATCTTGTTACTACTAATACAACAACTGCTTGGATGATAAAGTTAACAATTGGTTGACGAAAAAATTGTATTAACCGTTGAATTGCAGAAGCTTTTAAGAATAAAGAATTTTTCCAGGCTACCTTCTCATCATTGTCTAGTTGCCAATTATTTTTGAGAACCAATGCAACTATAATTACTATAATTAGGTTCCAAAAACCAAAGTTTATCATCAGCAATGATCTCAAGAATTATTTCTGTATATCCTAGATAATATAAATAGTTGTGTGTTTTTATAATCAAATTACAACACTTTTATAATTAACGATCTAGAATCTCCGCTATTTATGGCTGGAGAGTGTCAAATAAAAACTTGGCTCAATACCTCACGGTGCATTAATGCCCTATCTACTAAAGATTGTATTTGGTCTGCTGATAAAGGATCGCCATTAGTATAATGCTCCATCCAAGTTAGACTAATCAAATTAGGATCATCGGGTAAACTCGCCAAATCCCACCCAGGCATTTCTAAGTCTTCCATAAGACGATTTACCTTGGGGTCATAACTAAGAGCAAAGCAACGACAACCAACAGATGCAGCCATAATCAAGCTGTGTAGACGCATTCCAATTGCCATTTCCACGCCGCGAAATACACCTTTCAAAAGTTGTGGATCTTCCAGACATAAAATCTGGCTGACATCTTTAAGGTGGGGTTGAATAGCTTCGGCAATACTTAAATCTTCACTTTTTTGAAATGGCAGTAGTAAGATAAAAGCCTGCGTAGCTTTTTGAAAATCCACCAAAGCACGAGTCAAATTTGCTAGGCGTGTTTCTGTAAGTTGGGGATGCGATCGCAACGTTACCGCAACTCTCGGCGCAGGTAAATCCCAAAGTCCCGGTACAGGTTTCGATTCCAACGCCCAAACCGGGTCAGGAGCTATAATACAAGGAATTTCCCAATCAGATAATAAAGCAGCGCTGGCGCGATCGCGGACACTAACTTTGCTACAATTACCAAAGGTTTGCCGCGCTAACCAACGAGTTTGCGGACGCACCAATGGGCCAATACCCTGCGCCCAAGCAACAGTTTTCAAACCCATTTTCTGCGCCAATGCCATCATTCCGCCATAATAAAAGGGGCTGATAGTGCTGGTAACATCTTGAATAAGACTCCCGCCGCCCCAAATCAAGGCATCACTGGAGCGTAAAGCTTGCAGCACAGCTAAAGGAGCCATGCGATCGTAGGTTTCTACATTGTAGCGATCGCGCGTTTCCTCTGGATTTCCCGAAAGTACCACAGGCGTTACGTGAGATGGTAACATTTGCAAGAGCGTTGCTAACAAAGCCTCGTCACCACCATTACCTTTACCGTAATACCCAGACAATAACGCCCGCATCTTGACCATTTTGGATTTTAGATTTTAAATTAACAACTTTTTTTAAACCGTTGATGCCATCCTGCCAATAAAAGATGAATTGTATTGTAGGAAAATAAGACCATAGAAAAACAAAAAGATTAATACTGTTGATTCTTAACTCCAGTACAGACACTAAATTCCGCGTCTTTAATTCCTAACTCATAACTTTCTTATGCACACCCTATCGATTCCCACCTGGATTATTCATATTTCTAGCGTTATTGAGTGGATTGTTGCCATTTGGTTAATCTGGACTTACGGCGAACTCACTAATAATCGCAATTGGTGGGGATTGTCCCTTGCTATGTTACCAGCTTTAGTTAGCGCTATGTGTGCTTGTACCTGGCATTATTTCGATAACGCCGAATCTCTGGAATGGCTGGTAACACTTCAAGCTACCATGACCTTAGTTGGTAATTTTACGCTTTGGGCGGCAGCATTTTTGGTCTGGCGTTCTACCAAATCTTCTAACACTGTTGAACCAGAACCTATCAAATTAGAGCAATGATTTCTAAAGAAACCCTGTTTGCACTTTCACTGTTTCCCTATTTGGGTTTCTTGTGGTTTATCAGCCGGAGTCCACAAATGCCGCGTTTAGCGCTGTATGGATTTTACGGTACTCTGGTTTTTGTGGCTATCACCATCCCTGCTGGAATTTACGCCCAATTGCATTATGGCGAGTCTTTGGCCAATGTAGATTGGTTGCACGGTGGTGCAGAAGTATTTTTGACTCTTTCTAACATCTTGCTTGTGCTAGGTTTTGGGCAAGCTGTCAGGCAATTACAAATCAAAAATCAAAAATAGAAACCCCAGCGCTAGCTAGGGTTTTGATTGCATTGAGTTATGAGGGAGAAATAAATGGATGTAATTCCAGCAATTGATTTACTAGAAGGTCGATGTGTGCGACTGTATCAGGGAGACTACGATCGCTCGCAAGTGTTTAGCGAAAATCCCGTTGATGTTGCCAAACAATGGGTTGATCAGGGTGCTAATAGACTGCACATAGTTGATTTAGATGGTGCTAAAGCAGGTAAAGTAGTAAACTTGGGGGCAATTGAAGCGATCGCTCACGCAGTGTCAGTGCCCATTGAAATTGGTGGAGGATTGCGCGATCGCACCAGCGTGCAACAATTATTCAATCTAGGCGTACAGTGGGCAATTCTCGGAACCATCGCCGTAGAACAACCCCAGCTAGTACAAGAGCTGTGTGCAGAATTTCCTGAACAGATAATTATTGGCATTGATGCCCGTAACGGTAAAGTTGCAACTCGCGGTTGGTTAGAAACCTCAGAAGTTTTAGCAACCCAATTAGCTGTACAAATGCAAGAATTGGGTGCAGCTGCCATCATTTACACAGATATTCACCGAGATGGTACTCTCATCGGCCCAAATTTAGAAGCTTTGCGAGAACTTGCGGCGGTAATTTCCATCCCGATAATTGCCTCTGGCGGTGTAAGTTCTCTCACCGATTTGTTGAGTTTGTTGGCGTTAGAACCTCAAGGCGTGACTGGCGTAATTGTCGGACGTGCTTTGTATACTGGGGATATTTTACTCAAAGAAGCATTGCGAGCGATCGGCCCTGGGCGGATTCAGGATATTCCACCCAATCTAGGTTTTTCTAGTTTTGCTTGATTATCGCTCTTCTATTAGCGATCGCGTTTGTAATCGTTATCGTAAATTCAAGGGTTTAAGACCCCAACCATTACACGTAGTATCAGTTGAGTTAGAGTTTAAATCCTCCGCAGTCGCCACAACGGGGGGAACCCCCGCAAGGCGCTGCTCTCCGACTCCAACTGTCTTTAATTTTGAAGTAATAAGTAATGGGTATTTACTCATTACTCATTACTCATTTATTTAACGTCTCATCCTACCTGTACCTACCTTCACCTTCTGAGATCCTTCGACAATTTGGTAAAGTTTGTCTTCAAGTTTTTGCATACATGCCGACCAATCAAATTCAAGTATGGAAGGGCGAGCGTGCCGAGTCATATCTGCCTTCAAATCGGGATTTTCTAGAATCGTAATCACCTTGTGAGCAAAGTCTGTGGGGTTGTTAGGTTGGGCAAGAAAGCCATTACGACCAGGAAACACCTGTTCTGATGTTGAGGGTGCAACAACGGCAACTAAAGGGGTTCCAGATGCTAGGGCTTCGTTATTTGTAGTGCAGAAGTTTTCAGTGACGGAGGGGTTGACAAAAATATCTGCTCTCGCAAACCAGCCTAAAAGTTCTGTACCGTGGGATTCGCCCCAGATAGTAATACCCGATCCAAACTTTTTAGCACGCTCACGAATCTCTTCATCCATCGGGCCACTACCAACAATTACCAGATGAACATCAGGAATTTTGGCAGCTATGACTGGAAATATATCAAGCAATTGGTTGACATTCTTTTCCGGGGTGATGCGTCCGACAAACAAAATAGTTGGTCGGTTGTCGTTAGGAATGGGATTGTAACAAATGTTGCGCGGATGAAATTTCTCGCAATCGATGCCTTGATAAGGGACATATTCAGCACGTTGGCATTTCAATTCTTCGTATTTAGTGAGTTGTTCTTTAGAAGAAAAGTAATTGAAGTCATAAGACTCACTAAATTGCTTGACTAAAACGGGAACGATCGGACGAACAAAGTTAAAGAATTTATCTCCAAAATAATATTTGATATACGCAACGATATCAGTATGGAAAAGTGAAATTATTGGTGTGCCTGTTCGTTTTGCGTATTCGACACCGATGGGACGACCATAACCTTGCAAGAAAAATGAGTATAAACCTCTCATTTGTGCGGCTTCTTCAACCAAGATAATATCAGGCTTAAATTTCTCCAGCAACTTGGTATCACTCCAATGCCGATAATTTAGCGGTTGAGGAAGAGACTTATAGAATAACAGTGGTTCTGTGGGAAATGCGTAAGCAGAGAAATTGGGAAAAGACTCAATTTCATTCAAACCTGGCATGGGGCGATTGCCAACATTTTTGGGATAGCGATCGCTGATTTGCGGATGAACTAAAAAAACCTCATGTCCTTGCTCTAGCAACCAACGAACTCGTTGGTGAACAGCGACAGAAACACCAGTCAAGAAAGGAGCATACAATCCTGTAAATAGTGCAATGCGAAGTTTTTGCTTAGTCATAATAAAGGGGAATATTTCACAAAAATGCTGGTTTTCAATTTAGGATTTACGCAGCTTATGTTTCATGAACATCCTAATTTCCTAGCTCAGAAATTCCCACTAATAAAGTTAGACTAAGGATTTACACATTTTCAAATAGCCGAAATTCTCAATTGTGAAGTGGATGTTTATAAACCTGGATTGAAGCTCTCAAAACATCCAAAAAATAAGTCAAAATTCCCCTTAATATATTTGTCTAAACCCTTGCCCTTTTATGCAAATACATTTTGATAATCAACAATAAAAAACGTGTATTCTGACAAGGGTTATAGCTAATATAGTTGTACTAAATATAAGATAATATAATTTGAAGACTAGGGAATGTTTAGTGTAATAACTTTCATGCCCTAGTTCATATTTAGCGATTTAATTCAAAGAGAAACCTTGCCATCAATAGGCTGATCTAACCATTGATAAGGGCGATATTCCACTAGCCGCACATTCCAAGGGCCTTGAACCCGATAGGAGACACCGCGCCAAGTGACTGTTGAGATCCAAATGGATGATAGCATCGCTAGTCCATAAACCCACTGTGTTAGGGGAATCCCAATCAACATTTTGATAATTGTAGCAGGTGATAATTTTGCGATCGCCTGGTCATTAGAGCGAACCACTCGCTGTATCTCTAATTCCAACACGAGCATGATCAAGAGTAGTCCGACAGTATAAACACCATAGCAGCCTAACAAGAGAGCCGCAGCTTCCCATTTTGCCTGTAAGAAGGACTCTAAAACTAAGATGATCAGTGCAGTAGGAAACAAAATGCTAGAAACAGCTTCACTAACTAAAGCTAGCCAACGCGGGTGATACAGTCGAGAATAAAGTATCAGGCGCTTAAGATAGTCGATTAAGTTGGATAAATCAGTCTCTTCACGATTGACAATTAGCAGCGAAGGCACAAACTTTACCTGAAACCCATGTTTTTTGAGGATGTCGTGCATCATAAAATCCTCGCCTAAAGCTTGTCCCCACTTATCTAGCAGTTCTGTTTGGCGAAGTACTTCTGTTTTCACAGCCAAACTCCCACCCCAAGGAATCTGGAAGATAAACATTTGCACTACTGTGGATACATTGCCGATGTAGCGAACTAAAGATCCCCAATACCTACCTGTAGGTACGTACCAACGATTACCTGTTGTTGCTCCTACTCTAGCATCACCTAAAGGACTGACTAATTCTCGCAGCCAATTTACATGGACTATGGTATCAGCATCTACTAAGGCAACCACCTTGTAGGAATCATCCAACTCACGGACAGCTTGGACTAAGGAACTACATTTGAGACTACAATTGTTGCGTACTATTCTCAAAGAGCTAATTTGAACGTTGGTCGCTTCTTGCTCTGTGATGGTTTCACTAGCAATTTTCCAAGCGGGGTCTTCGTGACTATCAACGATCAATTTTAAATCATACTGTGGATAGTTTTGGTTCAGGAGCGATCGCAAACATCTAGGCAAAAACGGATCGGCTCCGCGTAAGCAAAGAATCACTGCTGTTTTGGGTAACTGATCATCTGGTAATAAGTTTTTTTTAGATGAGCGCAGATACCATATAAAAACAAGCGTTAAACACACCTGAATAACCAACCAACCCGTCAAAGACTTAGACAAAAATATCGCCAAATCTTCCATTAAATTTTTAGTCTCCGGTAGAATATCGGCTTGTTTATATGTCAATACAGTTCAGATAAGCTCAAAACCCTGATGTAGAGACGCGATAAATCGCGTCTTGAAAGACCAATTACCTACACCACTAACCCTTAACTGAACCGTATTGGTTTATATGTAGGTGTGATCTAAACAGTAATCCTGAAGAATTGGTAATTAGGGGAGAGGTGACAGGAAATGTCTGTACTTTGTAATCTCTCCCCTATTCCCTTTATGAATCCAGCGAATATTTCATGATAATATTGACTGTTGTATTTTTATTTACAACAAAACTGGCATCACGAAACTTTGGTGTACCGGTTTGTATAGACACAGTTGGGTTTTTGGAAATTCCAAAACCTTCTGTGGGAATACCAAAAAAGTCTTTATTGAGTTTGCGATCGCCATTTTGATCGTCAACCACAGCGACAGCATAACTTCCAGGTTTCAAACCGGAGAATTCTTTTCTTACAGAATTACCAGTAATCTTAGCGCAGCCACTTTGAGATCCCTTAGAATTACTCATCGGAAATCCTTGTTCAGTTGCATAAACTCGGAAGCAAATCTCACCTTTTTTGTGTTGTATACCATTCACTACAACACTTAATGTTGTAGTTGGTTCTGCATTCGCTATTTTAGCAAAGCTGAGGCTCACTAAAGTAGCAAGTAAAACATGAGACAAATGAGATAATTTCAGCATAGTTTTGTAGGGTAAATAGGTGATTTTGGAGCTGGACAAAAGCTGTACTTACCAGCTTTTATTTTTAAATTGATTTGTTAAATGAATGACTTGATATTTTTAATTGCTGCTGTTTGACAACTTTTCCAAAGTACTTGCAGCACTCTTAGTAAATCTTTCAGCAAAAGATATTCTGCCCCTTTTAACTGCTGATATAAGCTTCTATAACAACAAAGCTGCTCATTAAAACTCAGGGGACTACGCCATATAGAGAGTAAATACTCCCAGATTATTCTCCAATGTGGTAATAAAATTTGTCCTTTCTTTGCTGAATCAAACCACACTGCATAAGCATAAAAATCAGGTAGCATACTCAATGAGGTTTTTTTAGTGTTGTTAGCAAACAACAAATAATTAGGGAAATACATACTCATTGATTGTTGCGGATGGCTTCTGGCAAAAAATAGGTATTCAGGTATTTCATAAAACCTCCCAAGAATACCAAGTCTTAACAAGAGAATTCCATCTGCATTACCATAACCACCCATCTGTGGTATCCTTCTCAAGGCACTGGCACGAATTACTCCGTAACATTGATAACATAAATGCTTGGTCAGCAATTCATGAAAACGCTCGTGTGGTTTTAGTGCATCTGCCTTAAGTTTTATCTCGTAATTTTGAAGAAACTTTCCCTGTTCATCAATGAAATACGTCTGGGAGTGACACAAGACTATGCTAGGGTCTTGGTCAAGTATCTCAACACACTTCTTGATAAAATCTGGAGCGTGTAGATCATCATAAGCTGCCCACTTAAAGTACTTACCTGAAGACAATTTAAAGACGCGATTAAAGTTACGAGCGCAACCGATATTATTGTCATTGCGGTAATAACAAATACGTCGGTCTTTCTCAGCATAAGCTCTACAAATTTCCTCAGTTTTATCTGTAGAGGCATTATCTGAAATAATTAGCTCAAAATCTTCAAAGGTTTGAGCCAAGAGTGAATCTATGGCTTCTTTGAGAAATTTCTCACCATTGTATACAGGTAATCCGATGCTCAATCGTGGCTGATTGCTACTCATAATAAGTATTCGGAAAATCTGTGAATTATTTGATGCTCAATTGCAGATAATTGTTAGGCAGATGCAACGGAATAATTCAGAATAATTGGTGGTGTCCAGCTCCCCGACTTCTTAAAGAAGTCGGGGAGCTAATTTTAGTGATTCAAAAAATCTGTTGACTATTTAATCAAGTTTTGAATATCTGTTTTTTGCAGCCATTCATGTGTTCGCTGCATTCCTTCTTCTAGATCAATTGTTGGTTTATAATTTAACAGGCTTTGTGCTTTGATAATAGAACAAGCATAGGGACGAGTCATAAAATCTATAGACTCTGGTAGAATATCAACTTTTTTCCGAAAAAGTTTTTGTCCCTGAACACGTAGCTTTAGAAACAACTTGATTTCATCTTTCGATAATGAAAGGGGTGCTTGTAAACCTTCCATTGCTGCTAAACGCATAAAATACTCTTTCCAAGAAGTTTCTTGTCCGTCAGTGATATTAAATATTTCACCGTAGCTTTCTTTTTCTATCGCTAGAAAGATCCCATCAATCAGGTTATCTATATATACGTGATTAATCACTCCTTTAGCATCGTTGGCACAGGCAAATAATTTTTGACGCATCATCAAGATTGGTCTGACTATCCAAGGTATACTTCCTGGGCCGTAAACATCTCCGGCTCGAATAACAATGATGCCAAAATCTGGAGGATTATTCAGTTCTAAAACTGCTGTTTCTGCTTCTATTTTAGTTTCACAGTAAGGATTATTTGCACCAGAAAGTGGCCCGGATTCTGTAACACCATTAGGATAGTTGAAACCGTAAACCATTACACTGGAAAGATGCACAAATGTTTTAACACCAGCCTGTTTAGCAGCTTTAGCCATGTTGACAGTACCGCCAACATTGACATCACGAAAATTCTTAATTGCGCCAGCTTCTTCAGCAAGTTGATCTGTATGTAAAACGATATCTACTCCCTGACAAGCCTTTTGAGCAATAGTAGAATCGGTGATACTACCAATAATTATCTCAACACCTAAATTCTGCAATTGTTTGTTTTGTTCTGTAGAACTTTTCAGTCCACGAACCTTCATCCCTTGTGCGATGGCTAACTCGGCTGTACGCAAACCGACAAATTCATCAATTCCCGTAATTAGCAGGGTTTTGTCTTTGAGGTTCATAAAATCGAAATTATTGTTAAATGGGTGAATTTGACTTGTTAGATAAAAGACTAAAAATTAATACCAAATTTAAATTTTGGCAAATATTTTTCATCTAAAATCTAAAATTGTATAAAGAATAATTTTTCTGTGGAGAGCCTGCACCAATGTTTAATTATGAGTCTATATCATGGCAAAATAATTTAATTATTTTGCTCTTAGGAATAGTTAGAAAATATCTCCCGGATCTGCGGAGCGAAGTTTGTTGATGGCAAGCGCTCCTGATGTTATACACATCAAAACTGTTGAAGTTAAGACAATCACTGCATTATTAGTGGTCATAACTATTGGTAGTTTAGTGGCTTCTGCGGCAAAGCTGTATAGCAAGACAGAAGTAATAAATCCTGGAATATAACCTAATATTGCCAAAATTAAAGCTTGCTGAAATACCACGTTTAACAAATAGCTATTGGCATAACCTATGGCTTTTAAAGTGGCGTAAGCAACGAACTGAGTCGCAATATTGCTGTAAAGAATTTGATAGACGATGACTACACCAACAACCGCAGCCATTGTCAACATCAAGTTAAGAATAAAACCAATTGGTGTTCTGACAGCCCAGTATTGTTTCTCAAAATCAATAAAGCCTTGGCGTGTAAAAACTTGGACATCATTAGGCAAATTTGCTTGTAAATTTTTCAGTACGTTTTCGGCATTAGTACCAGGTTTGAGTGAAATCAAACCGATATCTATCATATCTGCCGGGCGAGTATTGGGATTTATCCTCAAAAAAGTGGAGTCACTAACAAGTAAATTTCCGTCTACCCCAAACGAAGGCCCTAAGCTAAATAAGCCACCAATTCTCACTCTATAGCCAATTAATGAACTGTAGGGAAATATTTCAATTGTCTGTGCAGTTTCTCCCGCATTAAATTTTTCAGCTATTGGGCCAAACTCTGGGCGAGAACCACGGTCAAAAAGCACAACATCAGGAATTTTGAGTTTATCTAAATTTTTCTCAACTTCTGGGAGATTCATTACCGGTTTACCTGGATCGAAACCAATAACATATATTGAATATTTCTCACTAGTAGCCGGATTTTTTAGTTTGGCAAATTGCAAATACATAGGGCTAACTGACTCTACGCCATCAAACCCCAGGGATTGGTACAAACGAGTCCGTGAAAAACTTTGATTTGAGGTCAAAGATTTATATTGCGAACTCACCAAAAATAAATCTCCTTTGAGATTCTGATGCACTGCGGTTGCACTGGAATAAAGAGCATCTTGAAAACCAAGTTGCACAAACATTAGCAGCACAATAAAACCAATCCCGGCTACAGCTACTAGTAAACGAACTTTTTGCTGTGCTAGCTGTAGCCATCCTAAAGGAATTTTGAAATTCATGGATTTATTTATCATTTATCATTTGTCATTTGTCATTTGTCATTAGTTAATGACCAATGCCCTATGCCCCATGTCCAATGACTAAATATGAATGGCGACATCCACTTGTAAGTTGGTTAAACGAGCCACCCGCTCACTATCTGCGGCATTATCGATGGAGATTTTTACCTCAATTATTCTGCGATCTGTATCTGAACCAGGGTTTATGCTGAAGATGTTTTGCTTGTCAACTTGCCAACCAATCTCTTTTACAGTTCCTTTGATTGTTCCAGTAAATGCAGTGCTGGTAATTGTGGCTTTTTGTCCTACACGCACTTTTTGAACATCGGTTTGATACACCTCTGCAATCACATACATTTGAGATGTCTTACCTATCTCAGCAAATCCTTTACTGGTGCTGATGACTTCTCCGGTTTTAGCGTGAATTTTTAAAATTTTGCCATCTATGGGAGATTTGATGTAACTTAAATCTAAGTCGGCTTTTGCTTGTTGAACAGAAGTTGTGGCACTGTTGACTTCGGTTTGCGCGACTTGAACATCTACACTACGCACTTCGCTAATACTGGTGAGTTGTGCTTGTGCTTGCTTCTTCTGTTCTTGGAATGTGTCTTGAGTGCGTTTGAGGGTGGCTTGAGCTTCTGATAACTGCTGTTGTGTGGTCTTGAGTTGCAAAGCTTTGGTATCTGCGACAGATGCCGCGATCGCACCTTGTTTATATAATTGTTGATAGCGATTGTTCTCAGCTTGAGCGTTGTCTACTTCCGCCTGGATGCGGTCGATTGTCGCCTGTTGTGTAGCAACGTCCCCTTTATATTGTGGCTCTAAACGTGCGATCGCTGCCTTTTGAGCATCGATATCTCCAGTTTTAGCTCCAGATTTAACTTGCGCTAATTTAGCTTTGGCAACTTGCAGTTTGTCTATAGCCTGTTGTAATGCGGTTTTAGAACGCCCATAATTTTCTAAATAAGCCAGTAATTGCCCTGCTTTAACCGCCTCTCCTTCTTTCACCAACAGTCTTTCTACTCTCACCCCATTATTAGAAGCAGGAGCAGTCAAAGAAGTAACTTCGCCTTCTGGTTCCAAACGTCCCAAGGCGGTTACAGCAACTTTTACAGGTGTAGCAGCCTTTGGCGGATTGGCTGGCGCTGTCACAACTTTAGGCTTAGACCAAAATGGTACCAAACTATAAAAAGCTATTAATCCGGCTGCTAAAGTTAGAGAAGCTGCTAAAATTAATTGCGATCTACCTACGGGTTTTGTAAATAATCGGTTTTCTTTATTTACTGCCATCTTTTCATTCCAATTCTGCTTTTTTTAGGGGATAGCCTGGTTATATTTAGTCCATTAGAATAGACTCATCCACAAATTACTTAGAGAGCTTTTCCTCCAAGGTTTCTACCTTAATCAAGTGGATGTATCTAAAGTGGTTTTATATGAATTGTTGTACGCTTTTACCGCCCAAAACTACTATTGTGGCGTGAAAAGTAATGGTGGTGTTACTTCAAAGCTTCCTAAGTTATATCCTAATTTGACATCTAATCCAGTAGCTTAAAATACAATAGCGCTAACCAGAAATCTTAACTCTCAAGAACAAGGAAACGCCAATAAAAATGAAATCAAAACTTGGATAAACTTGTTATTAACTATGGCGTAGAAATTGTGTTTTGTCAACCGATTGACTTTGCATAAGTCCTGATTCTCTCACTAAAAATTTGTTCATAGTAAGATTAAATTCTGAAATCTCTTATCTGCTAATTGAATACCAACAGATAGTTAGTGATTAAGTAGATTTGATATTACTAACAGATTCTTGTTAACAGGGTTGTGTAGTATAAGACATTATTATTGGTTTTACTCATAGTAATTAAATAGCGCTTAGAAACCGCACCTACACAAGGCTTTGCCCACCTGTATATGTTTTAAATACCCAATTTTTATTAGGGTGGTCTACCCTGCGCGAAGGCAAAGGGTGGAATGTTTGTGTAGCCACGTACTCCTACGGTGAAGCAAGCACATACATTGTGGCGTAGGCATCCCATTCGCTCTGCTTTTCTAACCGCTTTTTTAACTAATGCAATCATGATTATGTTTATCAAGCAACATAGTAAAAATTAACATTTGCTTTATAAATAACCGCTTCACTTCTTAACTTGACTTATATTGAAAAATAACCAGAAATTTTGACTAAATTAAATTATGATGTTTCTCTGAGAAAACATACTTATGGTTATCCAATTTATCTATGTATTTCTTGAATTGTTACTTAGTAGACAACTGTTTTTATGTATTTGAACCACATCCGTCGTAGGGGCGCAAGGGTTTGCGCTCCTACCGTATGGTTATTTATCAGGACTTACGCGAAATCAGGAAAAAACGAACCACAGAGGGCGCAGATAACACGGAGAGAGAAGAGTTTCAGAGAGTTCTTGCGGAAGTCCTATTTATCTTAAAATAGCTGTAATTCACTTCTATCTAACCCGTAGATAACAAAATCTCCAACGAATTTATAGAGTCATAAATTATACTGAAAGTCTGAATTTTATTCAAATTAACATCAGTAATTGTGGATGTTTCTTTATAAAATAACTTTAAAGAAATGATTTAGTTTCTGTAAAGTATGTTAGTGTTTTTATTAATTCAATGCTTTAAAGTGGTTAGACAAACTAGTTATTTAATTGAGATTTTGAAATTAAAAATAACTAAAGATAACTGCTTCTCCATGAACGTCTGCTCGTTTTATTACTTTTTCAACTTGCATAAATTCGGTTTAAAGGTGGTGTCTTTTGTGTAACGAACTTGTCAACTTTCTTAGTTCAAATAGCATAAAATACATTATCCCGAACGTTGAAATTGGCTATGACTTTAGAGATACAGAACGTTGTCATTAACAACAGCTATGTTGCTGTGGTTAGTCTAGATAATCAAAAGCTTTCGGGTGAAAAAACATTTCTGTTCTCTTAGCTACTCCTCAGTTTCCATCACTCCAGTAGGATACCATTACTCAAAATCTCTACCATTACAAATGGATTAAATTCACTGGTCAAGCAGCTATTACACTCCAAGACTATTTTACCAGTTTTAACAACGTTATTGACCTATTGCCACAATTTTAAGAGTCTAGCGTTGGATAACATTTTTTCGCGATGTCTACGACGGGCTACGCCTACGCAGTATGCCAAAGTCGCCTGGAAACATAAGGCTTTACCCCGGCAGTATGTATCGTGTGGTGTCGATTTGGAGACAAGCATTTAGCAAAAACAAGATAGCTAACTGCTTACAAAACCAAAGTTTTCCATTAATTAGTAGGCAACAGAAATTACTGTAACTACACAATCCACAGTACTAACTATGCCCTATGTCTGCTTATTCAATTGATACTGCCTTAGCGGAGTTAGAAAGCCTTATCAATAATTGTGAGAAGGCTGTGATGAGGTCTATAGAGGAAAAAAACATGAAGTCAGATAAATCAGATAAATCAGTGTCAATTAACAAAATTAACAGACAATTACAACACAATCCTATTGCCATTGTTGGGATGGCTTCTCTATTGCCTCAAGCCAGAAATTTGCGGGAATACTGGCAAAATATTGTAAACAAAATTGACTGTATTACTGATGTTCCTTCTACTCACTGGAGCGTCGAAGATTATTACGATCCTAATCCCAGAACTACTGAAGATAAAACCTACTGTAAAAGAGGTGGGTTTCTTCCAGAGGTAGATTTTAACCCGATGGAATTCGGCATACCACCCAGCATTTTGGAAGTCACAGATGTATCGCAACTATTAAGTTTAGTGGTTGCGAAAGAGGCAATGGAAGATGCAGGTTATGGTGAAAAACGCGAGTTTAGCCGCGAGACTGTTGGTGTAATCTTAGGCGTGGCGATGGCCAAGCAATTAGGAATGCCACTTTCTGCCAGGTTGGAATATCCGATTTGGGAAAAAGCACTCAAAAGCAGTGGTTTATCTGATGAAGATACGCAAAAAATCGTTGAGAAAATCAAAAGCGCTTACGTGAAATGGGATGAGAACGCTTTCCCTGGGATGTTAGCTAACGTAGTCGCGGGTAGAATTGCCAATCGCCTAAATTTTGGCGGGATGAATTGTGTAGTTGATGCCGCTTGTGCTAGTTCCTTTGGTGCTTTAAAAATGGCAATTAGTGAGCTAGTTGAGCATCGTTCTGACATGATGCTGACTGGTGGTGTTGATACCGATAACACCATCATGGCTTACATCTCGTTCAGCAAAACACCGGCGGTTTCTCCTAGTGAAAATGTCAAACCTTTCGATGCAAAATCTGATGGGATGATGCTGGGTGAAGGTATTGGGATGATTGTCCTCAAACGGTTAGAAGATGCGGAACGGGACAACGATAAAATCTATGCCGTAATTAAAGGTATTGGTACTTCCAGCGATGGGCGTTACAAGAGCATTTATGCTCCTCGCAAAGAAGGTCAAGTCAAAGCCTTAGAACGCGCTTATGAAGATGCCGGCTTCTCTCCCGCTACTGTTGGTTTGATGGAAGCACATGGCACAGGCACAATGGCTGGAGATCCGACAGAATTCGGTTCTTTAAAAGACTTCTTTGATGTACATGATGACAAAAAGCAGCATATCGCTTTGGGTAGTGTGAAATCGCAAATCGGACACACAAAAGCGGCTGCGGGTGCGGCGAGTTTGATTAAAACTGCTTTGGCTTTACATCACAAAGTATTACCACCCACAATTAACATTACTGAGCCGAATCCCAAACTCAACATTAAAAATTCATCCTTTTATTTGAATACTGAAACCAGACCTTGGATTCGTCCAGAAGGGGAAGCGCCAAGACGTGCAGGTGTAAGTTCTTTTGGTTTTGGCGGAACCAACTATCACGTTGTTTTGGAAGAATATGAAGCCGACCAAAACGCCGCTTACCGCTTACACAGTGGTGCTAGTGAAGTGCTGTTGTTTGCTCCTACAGTAGAGCAATTGTTGAGCAAGTCGGAAGAGATTTTAGGTAAGTTGCGTTCACGAAGTGACTCCGCAGGAGTATCGCCAGATGCACTTGCATATTATGCACAATTAGTCAATGAGTGCAAATCACAACAGATTCCCCTCTCTGCTCCTAGATTTGGGTTTGTCGCTGAGAATCTCGAAGAAGCTTGCAAGTTCCTGCAAACTAGCATTGACTGGCTGAAACTCAAAGGGTCAGCAGCATCTTGGGAGCATCCCCAAGGGATTTATTACCGTTCCTCTGGTATGGAGTTGGGCGGAAAAGTTGTCTCTCTATTTTCTGGACAAGGTTCGCAATACCTAGAGATGGGACGCGAACTGGTGATGAATTTTCCTTTGATGCGCCGTCTTCATGGTTATATGGATAGCCTGTTGCTCAAAGATAATTTGCAGCCGCTTTCAGAGATTGTTTTTCCTCATCCTGTGTTTGAGGAAGCAGAAAAGAATGTCCAAATTGCTGCCTTACAACGCACAGAATATGCTCAACCAGCCATCGGGGTGTTGAGTGCAGGGATGTACAGCATCCTGCAACAAGCTGGATTTAAGTCAGATTTTGTTGCTGGTCATAGCTTTGGCGAACTAACAGCACTATGGGCTGCGGGAGTTTTGAGTACAGAAGATTACTTGTTCTTAGTGAAAGCTAGGGGACAAGCAATGGCTGCACCCGAAGATCCGGATCATGATGCGGGAAGTATGCTGGCTGTCAAAGAAGACATCAGCAAAGTAGAAGCAGTAATCAGACATTTTCCCCAAGTTGCGATCGCTAATCAAAATTCTCCCACTCAATTTGTCTTGGCTGGCCCTACCGCAGAAATAGCGAAAGTCAGAGAGATTTTACACGAGAAAGGATATACAGCTGTATTGTTACCTGTATCAGCAGCGTTCCATACACCGCTAATCGCCTTTGCTCAGAAATCCTTTGCGATCGCTACCAAGTCTGTCAAATTCCAAAGTCCCAAAATCCCTGTTTACAGCAACGTTACCAGTAAGCAGTATCCCAAAGAAGCCCAAGGTATTCAAAAGATTCTGGAAACGCACCTTTCCAACTCAGTGCTGTTCAAGCAGGAAATTGAAAACATCTATGCGGCGGGTGGTACTTGCTTTGTAGAATTTGGGCCGAGGAGAATTCTTAGCAACTTGGTGAAAGAGATTCTTGGCGATCGCCCACACATCACCGTATCTTTGAACCCCAGCACTCAAAAGAATAGCGATCGCTCTTTGCGAGAAGCAGTTGTGCAGTTACGGGTAATTGGCTTGGCTTTGAATAACCTCGATCCTTACCAACTTCCCCAAACTATCCCCCCAATTGAGACGAAGAAGACATTAAATGTGCGTTTAAACGGCATCAACTACAGATCCGAAAAAACGAAAAATGCCTTCGCTCTAGCTTTGCAGGATGGGCACAAAGTCACATTACCCACCCCCGAATATTCTGAAGCGGCTCCTTTATTTAGCAGCCCCGGTGTAACTCCACCTGTAGCAGTGATAGAGACTAACGGACATAAAAAACTTACCCCAGTAATGAACGGTGTGACTGCTAGTATCATCACCCAGCCAGAGCAACAGATGAATCCTGTCACCCTGTCGCAACCAGCCCAGGAATCTAAGATGCAACCAACACCAGAAAAACTTACAAATTACGAACAACTTTTAGCAAGTTTAGAATATCTCCTGACACAGTTCCAGGAAAATCAAGCCGAGAATTTACAAGTTCACGGTACTTATCTCAACCATCAAATGGAATACGCCAAAGCGTTTTTCCAACTGATGCAGCAGCAGAATTCCTTGTTGAGTGAAAGTAAATCAACAGCCGAAACTGCCAAAATGAAGCTAGTTGTCATGGAAAGCTTAGAGCGCAGCATGATGCAGTTTCATTCCCAACAAGGTGAAACTCTACGCATCCATGAGCAATATCTTCAAGAGCAACTGGAATATACTAAGAGCTTTTTCCAACTCATTCAGCAAGAGTATTCTCAAATCATCTCAGGTGAGGGAGTAACTCAACTAACAGAGAAACTAAGTAATTTCACTCCATTCACCACAGAAACAACTGTTAGTGATGCACCGACTAAGATAGTAGAAAGCCAGCTTTTACCTGTAACCGAGCCTGTAGCTAAAAACGACTTAAATGTTACCCAAGCACCTCTCCCGGCTGCTGTAGAGCCTGTAGTTGAAACTCCTGTATCCCCAGCGATTGCGTCTCTACTGCCCACACCGCATTTTGCAACTGTTGAGACAGTAGAGCCACCTGTCACAGTTGTAGAACCTCAAGCCGAGGTTGTAGTCAAAATTAGCTCACCTCCAGCCAACGACGTTGTTGCATTTACTCCAGAGCCAGCACCCACAACTGCTGCACCTGTATCTGGCGCAACCATCGATATTGTTGACTTGGATAAAAACCTCTTAGCCATCACCAGCGACAAGACCGGCTACCCAGTCGAAATGCTGGAAATGGACATGGACATGGAGGCTGATTTAGGAATTGACTCCATCAAACGGGTAGAAATCTTGGGTGCGCTACAAGAAATGTACCCCAACCTACCCAAGCCCAATTTAGAAGAACTGTCAGAAAAACGCACCATCGGTCAAGTTGTAGAGTATCTGCAATCTCACGCTTCCAAAAGTGTTTCGGTAGAAATTGCAATTCACGAAGTACAACCAGCAGCCGAGGTTCCAGTCGAGACTGCACCAATAGTTGAGGTAGTCGTTGCACCGGAACCAAGCGTAGTTGTCGCATTCACTCCAGAACCAGAAGCTGCTCCCTCTACAAGTGATGAATTTGCAAACTTAGGTGAAACCCTGTTAGCCATCACTAGCGATAAGACCGGCTATCCAGTCGAGATGCTGGAACTGGAAATGGACATGGAAGCCGACTTAGGGATTGACTCGATTAAACGGGTAGAAATCTTAGGGGCGATGCAAGAAATGTACCCCAACTTACCCAAACCGAATATTGAAGAACTCGGCGACCTCCGCACCATCGGTCAAATAGTCGATTACCTACAGCAGTTGGCTGGAGGTGAAAAAAAAAAGTCTGAGCCTGAGTTTGTCCAACAGCAGCCACCGGAATTAGAGCATAATATCCAGCGCCATCTCGTCAAACTCAGAAGCTTACCACAGCCGGATTACTTGGATTTCACGTTACCAGAGGGACACATCGGTTTAATCACCGATGATGGTTCCCTCACCACCTATAAATTAACCGAATCCCTAATCGAGAAAGGCTGGAAAGTAGTAGTTATCAGCTTCCCCCAATCGCTCATCGCTCAACAAGCACCTTTACCTACAGGAGTAACGCGCGTCACCTTAGCAAACTTAAGTGAAGAACATCTTCAAGAACAATTGCAAGCGATCGCATCTCACTGCGGAACGATTGGGGCTTTCATCCATCTACATCCGATGTTTGTAGGAAATCACACCGGGAGTATTTCTTATAACGAATCAGAAAAGGCGATCGTCAAGCACGTATTTTTAATGGCGAAACACCTCAAACCTTCCCTAAACGAAGCCGCAAAACATGGACGTAGTTGTTTCTGCACAGTTGCTCATCTCGATGGAGCCTTCGGTTTGGAGTACAAAGTCAACTTCGGTGCGATCGGCGCTGGTTTGTTTGGATTAACCAAAACCCTGAGATGGGAATGGCCAAAGGTATTTACTCGTGCGATCGATCTAAGTCCCAGACTTGATGCTAAACAGTCAGTACAAAACATTATCGCCGAACTTCACGACCCCAATCTTTATATAAGTGAAGTTGGGTATGGCTCACAAGGACGAGTCACCATTATCGCCGATTAATTAGTTCTTTGATATAGCAGTCCTATTTGAGTTGTGAAAATTCCTGTTTTTAACGAACCGCGAAGGCGCGAAGGGCGCGAAGAAAAGAAATAAACAGAGAATCTCACAAATCCTTTAGGGCTGCTACTAGTTTTTTACTACAAGAAAACTACTTATTTCTCTTCCTTCGCGTTCTTCGCGTCTTCGCGGTTCGTATATCAAAAAACCCAATTTATGCAGGTATTCACGAGGATTTATGACACAAACAGCCCAGCTTAGTCCATCATCTGTCTTTGTCGTGAGCGGCGGTGCAAAAGGGATTACGGCTGAGTGTACTATCAGATTAGCCCAACAGCAACCCTGCAAATTCATCCTCCTCGGTCGCTCCGAACTATTAGAAACCGAGCCAGATTATGCTCAAAATTCTGATGATTCCGCATTGAAAAAATGTATCATGGAAAATCTTCTTTCCCAAGGAGAGAAGCCCACACCCATGAATGTGCAAAAAATATATAACAAAATTACCTCCAGCCGCGAGATTAAAAAGACCCTAGCAGCAATTGAAAAAACCGGAGCTAAAGCCGAATATATCAGCGTCGATGTCACAGATACGCAAGCTTTGCAAGAAAAACTTGCTACTGCTGTGCAACATCTCGGCCCAATTACCGGAATCATCCACGGCGCGGGAAACTTAGCTGATAAGTTAATTGAAAAGAAAACAGAAGAGGATTTTGAAAAAGTTTACACCGCCAAAGTTCAAGGTTTAGAAAACCTGCTAACTTGCGTTAACCCTAATCAACTTCAGCATTTAGTTTTGTTTTCTTCCGTAACAGGCTTTTACGGAAATCCTGGACAATCTGATTATGCGATCGCAAATGAAATTCTGAACAAATCAGCCCATATATTTAAGCAAAGTTATCCCTCATGTCATGTCGTCGCTATCAACTGGGGCGCTTGGGATAGTGGGATGGTGACAGCAGAATTAAAGAAGATTTTTCAAGAGCGAAAAATTGAAATAATTCCCATTGCAGTCGGGGCACAAATGCTCGTGAAAGAAATGGATCATACCAATCATGCAACCGCGCAAGTTGTTATTGGTAGTCCACTAGTTCCAATGGCTACAGAGTTAGATTCAGAATTACGAACTTATCGTATTCGTCGCCAAATGACATTGGAGGCTAATCCATTTTTGCACGATCATACGATTGCCGGTTCTCCAGTTTTACCTGCAACTTGTGCAATGACCTGGATTATTAATGCTTGTGAACAATTATATCCTGGTTATCGGTTGTTTAATTACCAAGATTTTAAAGTTTTAAAGGGGATTACTTTCAATGAGACATTAGCAAAAGAACATCTTTTAGAGATAGAAGAAATTTCTAAAGTTAATCTTGAAAGAATCGAACTTAAAGCCAAAATTTCGAGTAAAAACCCACAAGGAAGAATCCATTTTCATTTTAGCGCTCAACTCAATCTCCAGCGAGAAATCCCAGATGTACCCACTTATGAATCTCTCAATCTCGAAGAAGATAATATCATCACCGCTACAGGAAAAGATTTTTACCAAAATGGTGGGGCTACATTATTTCACGGCCCCGCTTTTCAAGAAATCAAAAGAGTTTTAAACATCAGCCCTGAAAAAATTACTACAGAATGTCTGTGGCCAGAACTCACCCCACAGCAACAAGGACAATTCCCCGTGCAATGGGTAAATCCTTACACCACTGATTTGAGTATGCACGCCTTATGGGTTTGGACACAACACTTTCATGAAGAAGGTTGTTTACCTGGAAAAGTAGAAAAATTTGAACAGTTTGCGATGATACCACATAACGAAACATTTTACGTTTCTTGTGAAGTACTAGCTAAGACACCAAGTAGTGCGATCGCAAACTTTATCATACACGACCGCCAAGGTAAAATCTATTCACGAATGCTCGGCGCTCATGCCATTATTTGGTCAATGAAAATGCTTAGAAGCTAGGAATCTGTGAAATTAAAAGTTTGTAGTAAGGACTTTAGTCCGTGAACTCGTGGCGAATTGAGGGTTGAATTTTAAACGCATAGGCGCTTCGCCTTCCCGCAGGGTAGGGGCGCAAAGGGAAACGCAAAGGTTCGCAGAGAATTCATGAAAGGTTGTACTAAGCAATAAAGTCTTTACTACGAACTATCAGGGCTAAGTTAATCTTAGGATTGTTATAATTTGCCTCGTTTTAAGTTTGGGGAACAGCGTAAATCCTGCCTTTTAATTATCTCTTGCTAAATACCCAAACTCGGAGCATATAAATCGTGGAAAAAATAGCCATCATCGCATTGTCATGCCTATTTCCCGATGCCAAAAATCCTGAAGAATACTGGCAAAACATCGTTAATCAAAAAGATTCGACATCCTCTGCAACAGTCGAAGAAATCGGAGTAGATCCGACAATCTTTCATAATCCAGTCAAAGGTACACCAGACAAAACCTATTCCCTCAAAGGCGGTTACATCCGCAACTTTCAATTTAATCCATCTGAATACAATCTACCATCAGAATTTGTTGCTGGTTTAGATAACACCTTCAAATGGTCATTGTATGCCGCTAAACAAGCAATTGTACAGAGTGGTTATTGGGGTAATCAAACTGTCCTAGCAAAATGTGGCGTAATTTTAGGTAATTTGTCATTCCCGACAAAATTATCTAATCAATTATTCTCTCCAATTTACCAGCAAGCTATTAATCCTGCCGTCAGAGAACTTTTGCAGTATGAAGATTTTGATTTAGCTGTACCAAGTGCAACCAAAGCGTCTTTATACAATGCGATGATATCTGGTTTACCAGCATCTATCGTAGCTCAAGCACTATCTCTATCCCAGATTAATTTATGTCTGGATGCTGCTTGTTCGTCATCATTTTATGCGATTAAACTAGCATCTCATTACTTATGGTCACACAAAGCTGATGTCATGTTAGCTGGAGCCATCAGTTGTGCAGATTCTCTATTCGTGCGGATGTTATTTTCCGGTGTTCAAGGGTATGCAGAAAACGGTATCAGCCGCCCCTTAGATAAATCCTCTAGAGGGCTAATTCCCGCCGATGGTGTCGGGATGGTGATGCTGAAAAGATATTCTGATGCCGTTAGAGATGGTGATAATATTCTTGCTACCATCTGCGGTAATGGACTCTCCAATGATGGCAAAGGGAAGCATTTATTAAGTCCGAATCCTAAAGGACAAACCTTAGCTTTTGAACGAGCCTATAATGAGGCGAATTTTAGTCCAAAAAGCATCGATTATTTAGAGTGTCACGCCACTGGCACATTGCTAGGAGATACAACCGAATTCAACTCTATCGAAACATTTTTTGGTCAACACCAAGCTGCGCCTCTAGTGGGTTCTGCTAAGGCAAATACTGGTCACTTGCTAACTGCTGCTGGCATGGTTGGCTTGACTAAAGTGATTTTGAGTATGTCTCATGGTGTAATTCCAGCAACCATGAATGTTTCGGAACCTTTAACGTCAGAAAAAGGTACAATTTCTGCCGACAAAATTGTTAGAACAGCTACAGCATGGCCAAATAATAACGCACCAATTAAACGAGCGGCTATCAGCGCTTTTGGATTTGGTGGCACTAATTCTCATCTGATTTTAGAACAAGGAAATACAGCAGAATCAGTTGAATCAATTCCACCTGTTCCACCTACCAAAGTCGCCATTGTCGGCATGGATGCCTTTTTTGGTAACTGCAATGGTTTAGATGCTTTTGAACGCAGTATTTATGATGGAACACAGCATTTTACTTCCTTACCGCCTCAAAGATGGCATGGTATAGAAAATCAAGAAAATGTCCTGAAAGAGTACGGTTTAACAGACGGGAAAGCACCAGTAGGGGCATATATCAAGGATTTTGAAATCGATACTTTATCGTGCAAAATCCCACCGAATGAAATCGAAAAGCTAAACCCACAACAATTGTTGCTTCTGAAAGTTAGCGATCGCGCCGTAAAAGATGCGAAACTACAGGAGGGTGGCAATGTGGCTGTGATTGTTGCCGCCGAGACAGAATTCTCTGTGCATCAGCTACAGCAAAGATGGAATTTATCTTGGCAAGTTAAGGATGGTTTACTCAACCAAGGAATTTCTCTACCTGCTGAACAGCTTTCCCAACTGGAAACCATTGTCAAAGATAGCATTCACCAACCAGTAGAAATCGGCGAATATGTAAGTCACATCGCCAACATCATGGCGAGTCGGATTTCTGCTTTGTGGAATTTCACTGGCCCTGCATTCACCGTCAGCGCCGGCGAAAATTCTGCCCTCAAGGCGTTGGAAGTTGCCCAAATGCTACTCGCTACTGGAGAAGTTGATGCAGTCGTTGTGGGTGCGGTAGATTTAGCCGGCGGTGTGGAAAATGTCTTATTCCGCAGCCAATTTGCCCCAATTAATACGGGTGTCAATACGTTGGGTTATGACCAACAAGCTAACGGCTGGACGGTTGGCGAAGGTGCGGGTGCTGTCGTCCTCAAGCGTTACGAAGCTGCTAAAGAAGACAATGAACGCATCTATGCAGTAATTGATGCCATGAGTTTCGCACAAGGTAATTCTACTTTGAGTGACGCTTTGGTAAAACCTGATGCTTCAGCTATCAGTGATGTCTGCAAACAAGCTTTCCAGATGGCTGAGATTCAACCCACAGAGGTTAACTATGTGGAAGTCTTCGGTAGTGGCGTTCCCCAGGAGGATGAAGCCGAAATCACAGGTTTACTGCAAGCTTATCCGAAAGTGGGCAATGGTTTGCACTGTGCCTTAGGTAGCGTTAAATCCAATATCGGCCACACCTATACAGCATCGGGAATTGCTAGCTTAATCAAAACCGCTCTCTGTCTTTATTACAGGTATATTCCCGCCACACCCAAATGGTCTGGTGTCAAAACACCGCAAGTATGGGAAGGTAGTCCTTTCTATGTGGCGATGGAATCAAGACCTTGGTTTGTCGATAAAGGCGGCACACGCAGAATAGCAGCGATTAATAGCATGGGTATAGATGGCAGTTACGCCCATTTAATCTTATCGGAGGAACCCAGCCAAGAGGAGCGCGACAACAGATATTTGCAACAAATGCCTTTTCATCTGTTTCCTATCGCAGTTAGCGATCGCTCCACTATACCCGATATCCTAAACCATCTCCAGAAATCCATCGAAGCTAGTTCTTCTTTATCAGCTACCGCCAGCCAAACATTTGCTACCTTTCAACAGCAATCTGATCCAAAATACGTCTTATCAATCACAGGACGTAACACCAAAGATTTACTCAAAGAAATTGAATCTGCCCGCAAAGGTGTAAACAATGCCTTTGAAAACGGCACAGATTGGCAAACACCACTAGGTAGTTATTTCACAGCGAAACCATTGGGTAAAACTGGGGCAGTTGCTTACGTTTACCCCGCAGCAGTCAATTCTTATATTGGCATTGGTCGCAGCGTCTTCCGCTTATTTCCGAAAGTTTTTGAGGACTTAAAAAGTAATAATCTTTACAACCGGGCTGCCGATGTTGAAAAGCTGGTTTATCCCAGAAGCTTACCTAAATTGACAACCAGGCAATTAGAAACTCTCGAAAAGCAATTGTTAGATGATTCACTGGCAATGTTTGAAAGTGAAATCGCCTTTGCTAGATACATGACAGCAATTTTCCGAGATGATTTTAAAGTCAAGCCGCAATCTGTATTTGGGTATAGTTTGGGTGAAACTAGTATGATGGTTGCCCAAGGAGTTTGGAGTGATTTTGAGGGTGGAAGTAATACCTTAAACTCATCGCCTCTATTTGGTGATAAGTTATCTGGGCCGAAAAATGCGGTGCGTGAATATTGGGGATTAACCGATTCACCAAACAACAATTTTTGGAATACCTATGTTCTCATGGCTACTCCATCTCAAGTTAGAGAATGCCTGAAACATGAGAATCACGTTTACTTAACTCAAATCAACACACCAGAAGAAGTATTAATTGCTGGTGAAGATGCAGCCTGCAAGCGAGTGATTGCGACTTTAGGTTGTAATTCTTTCCCTGCTCCCTTCGACCATGTGATACATTGTGAAGCGATGCGATCGCAGTTCGAGGAAATCAAGAAGGTAAACAGCTTACCATCGCAAAATCTCCCTGGTATTGTGTTTTACTCAGCCGCCGATTATCAACCAGTTACACTTGAAAGAGATACTATTGCTCACAACATCGCCAAAGGATTGTGCCAAGAACTTGATTTTCCGCAATTAGTAAATCGTGTCTACGGCGATGGGGTCAAAATATTTCTAGAAGCAGGCGCAGGTAGTGTCTGTTCCCGATGGATTGACAAAATTCTCGGCAGCCAAGAACATATCACAGTCTCTCTAAATCGTAGAGGGATGGATGACCATGCTTCGATGGTCAAAGCATTAGCAAAACTACTCAGTCATCAGGTGAACGTGGATTTATCACCACTGTATAGCAAAGCCCAAGACACTGCTAATTCAAATAAAGCAACATTGAGAACAGTTACCTTGGGTGGGAAAGCGATCGCTGCTACAATTTTGAGCGAAGAGAATCGTAAACTTGTTGAAAATTTGGTTGAGGATATTAAGTGCGATCGCTTCAAAATACAGCATCCAGATATACCTAATATCCAACAATCTGAAATCACAGATTTTCTTAACACTTCCAACCACATAACCCAAGAAGAAAATTATTCCCCTAACATCTTGCCTCAGCCAGAAGAAGTAAAACCGAAAAATATCATTGATAACGTTTTTCAACCGAGAGAACAATTACAATCTTCTGAGTCAAGCGCAATTAGACAGCCAATTCCTGTTTCTTTCCCCCCCGTCAGAACTCAAAAAATTAGTAGCATCATCAGTATGTTCGATTTAAATAAGACCCAGTATCAAAAGCTCAATGCTAATAATTCAAAGATAACTAAAGCACACACAGCCTTCTTACAAGCTAGACAAGATTACAGTCAGCAAATGAGCGAAATCATTCAATTGCAACTAGCTTGCGCCCAAAACTTGCTTAACGACGAATCTTAATATCTCATACCAATTCTCTCTCAACTTGCACCAACTAATTATTAACTCCTCTCTTCCTTAGCGCTCTTGGCGTCTTGGCGGTTCGTTTAAAAATTATTACGTGCATCTTCATGGAGAATTGGTATGAAAATTTAGATTTATATAGCAATCCTATCTAAGTTTTGGAAATGAACGAACCGCCAAGACGCCAAGAGCGCTAAGGAAGAGAGAAGTTTTCACATACGATTTAGGATTGCTATATAAAGAGTCTACACCCTTCAAATTTAATCATCCATTGTTTGTAATCCGAGGGATAACTACCGTGACAACCGTAGATACGGTACTAAGTAAACACGATAATGGTCTTAACTTCTCCGCTTGGTCGCATAACAAAAACCAAGTTTGGAAAGGTTCTTTAGAAACTGTATCTTTTGAGAAACAAACCATCAAAGATAAATTGATGGTGTTAAATAAACCCTGCTACATCGTGAAAGTTGCCGGAAAAATCGGTGTCACTAACGAGGGTTATTTATCCCCTGGTGATAATGGCACAACAGCACAAGTAGAACTGCTAACATTTGCCGCCCCAATCCGCATTCAACAATTTGGAGATCCAAATTTTCTCTCCTCTCATGGAGTAAAATATGCCTATGTTACTGGCGCAATGGCTGGCGGAATTGCTTCCGAAGAAATGGTCATTGCACTTGGAAAAGAGCAAATTTTGAGTTCCTTTGGTGCAGGTGGTTTAACTCCAGAACGTTTGGAAGCAGCCATCAATCGCATTCAACAAGCCTTACCTCAAGGGCCCTACGCATTTAATCTAATCCACAGCCCCAACGAACCTGCGACTGAACGCCGGGCTGTGGATTTATACCTCAAATATCAAGTAAGAACAGTAGAAGCCTCTGCATTTCTCGACTTGACTCCCAACATTGTTTATTACCGTGTTGCGGGATTGGCATTGAATAGCGCCAATCAAATTGAAATCAAAAATAAAATCATTGCCAAAATTTCTCGCCGAGAAGTTGCAACTAAATTTCTGCAACCAG
The DNA here is from genome assembly GCF_036917775.1 of Nostoc sp. Classification (GTDB taxonomy): domain Bacteria; phylum Cyanobacteriota; class Cyanobacteriia; order Cyanobacteriales; family Nostocaceae; genus Nostoc. The sequence continues at coordinate 31,168 of NZ_JBALEQ010000121.1, read as the reverse complement.
CACCAGCCAGAATACTTAAAGAACTTCTTGAACAAGGGTTAATAACTGAGTTACAAGCAACCCTTGCAGCCAAAGTTCCGATGGCTGATGATATTACCGTTGAGGCTGATTCTGGAGGTCATACAGATAACCGTCCCTTGGTTTGTGTGTTACCTTCTATTATTGCCTTGCGAGATGAAATTCAAGCGCAATATCATTATCAAACACCCATTAGAATCGGCGTTGCAGGGGGAATTGGTACACCACAATCAGCATTAGCAGCCTTTATGATGGGTGCTGCTTATGTAATGACTGGCTCAATTAATCAATCATGTGTTGAATCTGGGGCTTGTGAACATACCAAAAAGTTACTAGCCCAAGCTGAAATGGCTGATATGATTATGGCCCCAGCAGCAGATATGTTTGAAATGGGAGTCAAATTGCAAGTTCTCAAACGGGGTACAATGTTCCCCATGCGAGCGCAGAAATTATTTGAACTCTACCGCGCTTATGATTCTATTGAAAGCATCCCACTTGCAGAAAGAGAGAAATTAGAAAAACAAGTTTTTCGCAAAACTATTGCTGAAGTATGGGAAGGAACTGCGGCTTATTTGTCCCAAAAGAATCCTGAGAAACTTGGGAAAGCAGTTAATAATCCTAAACTGAAAATGGCGTTGATTTTCCGTTGGTATCTAGGATTATCTTCTCGCTGGTCGAGTTCTGGTGAAAAAGGTAGAGAAGTCGATTATCAAATTTGGTGTGGCCCGGCAATGGGCGGTTTCAATGACTGGGTACGCGGTTCCTATTTGTCTGAACCAAATAATCGTGGTGTCGTTGATGTTGCTAATCAAATTATGACTGGTGCAGCCTTTTTGTACCGTGTTCAAAATTTGAAAATTCAAGGGCTGCAAGCTTCCGATTATTACAGTCAGTATCACCCTGTTCGTTCTACATCATTGTTGGAGATTTAAAAATGACTATAAAACAGTCTTTCACAGCAGACGATATTCAAATATTTTTGGTATCTAACTTAGCTAAATTGCTAGACGTAGCAACTGACGAAATAGATGTCAAAGAACATTTAGAAAACTATGGCTTGGATTCAGCCCAAGCAATGATTCTAGTAAGTAACTTAGAAAAGTTGCTCGGATTTCAACCCTCTCCATTGCTTCTGTGGCATTACCCAAATATTGAAGCTCTTTCACAGCGTTTAGCTGAAGAAGTGCAAGAAGGTTCGCCAGTTCAAGATACCAAGGTAGTAGCCTCTAATGCCAACACTGCACCCTCTGTTCTAGATTTAGGTGCTGAGGCTGTTCTTGACCCCACCATCCATCCCGGTGCTGCATCTAATGTGCTTGTGGGTGAACCCAAGAACATCTTTTTAACTGGAGGAACAGGCTTTTTAGGAGCTTTTATCATCCGGGAATTGCTACAAGAAACTAATGCGGATATCTATTGTTTAGTACGTGCTGCTAATGCCGAAGAAGGCAAAAGCAAACTCCAAAAGAATCTGGAACAGTATGCAATTTGGCAGGAAGAATTTACCTCCAGAATTATTCCGATTGTCGGCGATTTATCTCAGCCTTTGTTAGGTATTGCTTCGGAACAGTTTCAAAAATTAGCTGCAAATATTGATACCATCTATCATAGTGCTGCTTTGTTGAATTATGTTTTTCCATACTCAGCACTGAAAGCAGCCAATGTTTTAGGCACTCAAGAAGTTTTGAGATTAGCTTGTCAAGTTAAAGTCAAGCCTGTACATTACGTTTCTAGTGTTGCTGTTTTTGAATCCACTGCTTATGCTGGCAAGGTTGTCAAAGAGCAGGATGAATTCAATCATTGGGAAGGTATTTATCTTGGTTACTCACAAACAAAATGGGTAGCCGAAAAGTTAGTTAAAATTGCGCGTGACCGTGGACTACCTGTAACTATCCATAGACCACCACTGATTTCAGGTGATAGCAAAACAGGTATTTGTAACACACACGACTTTATCAATTTAATGACCAAGGGCTGTCTACAAATGGGATATTTCCCTGATGTAGATTATATGTTGGATATGTCACCTGTGGATTATGTAAGTAAAGCGATCGTTTATCTATCACGCCAAAAAGAATCCATAGGTAAAGCTTTCAATTTACAACATCCCCAACCCGCCGCTTTAAAAATGCTAGTTGAGTGGATACGCTCTTTTGGTTATTCAGTTGAGATGATTCCTTTTGAAAAATGGCAATCAGAGTTAATCAATAATGTCACTTCTGCTGACAATCCTTTATACACTCTGCGACCATTTTTGCTGGAACGTTGGTCTGATGAACAACTGACTATTCCTGATTTGTATTTACAAGCTAGAAGACCCCACATTAGCTGCCAAGATACTCTTCACGCATTGGCAGGTAGTTCTATTGTTTGTCCTCCAATTGACTCTCAATTGTTTATGACTTACACAGCTTACTTAATTCAAAGTGGTTTCTTGAATATCGCTTAGGAGTGCATAACTTGCGTAGGATGTGTTAGGAACTTAACGCACTATCCCGAATACTTTCGGTGCGTTACGTAAGCCGTAACACACCCTACAACTACAACAAAAAAAGTTTATTTAGTCGATGTTTTTTAAAACTCAGTACTGCTGAATAGTTAATATTTCAGATGCCTTCAACAACTTATATACCAACAGTGGCAATATAATTGCCCTGTTTTTTTATGCTCAATAATGTAAATTTTTAGGATTCACCCCTTGACAGAAGCAATTGAAGATAGAATGGTTAGTGTCGGGCATAAAAGTTTGGTTTTGCCTGCTGGCTTTTGTAAGTAATCAAAAGCCAGTGCTAGTAGTTTGAAATAACCAAACTTCTTTAATGCTCCACTTATTCGATGTATAAGTCCTAAATTTACGTTTGGACTTGTTACATCTATCCAAGGAATCACACAAGCATTTGAAATGGTAATAACTCAAGACAGTTATTGTCGGTTCAAATATTACGTGTACTTAATTGTAGAACGAGAACCACTGTAAATGCAAGGCAGCTTCATCAAGTTGAATTCACCAATATTTTTACATGAACAAAACACATCAAAGTCAGAGCAAAAAAACTGCTCTTATTACTGGGGCAGCCGGTGGAATTGGCTACGAATTAGCCTGTATTTTTGCCACTCATGATTACAATCTAGTCTTAGTAGACAGAAACGGCCCAAAGCTAGTAGAAATTGCAGCTAAATTCCAAAAAGAATTCGGAAATCTTGTCAAAACTATTGTTAAAGATTTATCTATATCAACTGCTCCTGAAGAAATTTTCACGGAGTTGCAACTCGCCAATATTAATGTTGATGTGCTGGTAAATAATGCTGGATTTGGTATCTATGGATTATTTCACGAAACAGACTTAGCGACTGAATTGGAAATGTTACAGGTAAATTTGGTGTGCCTCACCCATTTAACCAAGCTATTTGTAAAGCACATGGTTAAGCAAGGTGAAGGTAAAATATTAAATGTTTCCTCAGCTGCTGCTTTTCAACCTGGGCCTTTGATGGCGGTTTATTTTGCTACTAAAGCTTATATTTTATCTTTTTCGGAAGCGATCGCTAATGAATTAGAAGGTACAGGTGTCACTGTGACAGTTCTTTGCCCAGGCTCAACAGAATCTGGTTTTCATGAAAGAACCGGGATGGCTGACTCGAAGTTGCTCAAGGGTAAGAGAATGATGGATGCACAAACTGTAGCCGAAATTGGTTTTCGCGGCTTAATGCAGGGCAAAACCATTGTTATTCCTGGTTTCATGAATAAATTACTTGCAAAATGCGTCAGATTTGTACCCAGAAACCTGGTGACAAAAATTGTGAGAAATATGCAGGAGGATAAGTAAGCTGGTTGTCATTTGTCATTTGTCATTTGTCATTTGTCATTTGTCATTTGTCATTTGTCATTTGTCCGCAATATCTCTCTTGTTTCATCTAGGAGATGAGCTTAGTCAAGATCAATACTGCCAGCATTTTAAGTTCCAGCCACAATGTGCTATGGCAACAGCAGCAACGTAATTGTTAGCAGGTACTAGTTCAAAAAGACTCCAATCTTCTAATATCTGTAACTTGGCTGGTTCTGTAGGAGTCAACAATACTTCAACTTGCTCTAACTGGGATAGTCCGTCTCCAGTTGCTTTTAAATAAGCTTCCTTACAAGTCCAGTAACGGAAAAATACTTCTTGCTGTTGGTTGGGAGATAGCGATCGCAACATCTCATATTCTCTCGGTAAAAAGAACCGTTTGGCAAGAGCTTCAATATCAGACATCGGGCGAATATATTCTAGGTCTACACCAATTGGGCGAGTACAATTCACCGCACACAAACCCAACCCTTGGGAATGAGACAAGTTAAACGCCAGTCCACTATTGGCAAATGTGTCTGCTAATACTGGTTTGCCTCGCTGTTGATAATTAAACTGCACTTGTAAGGGTTGGATACCCAAATAGCGACCTAATATAGTTCGGAGAATACCACGACCAGCAATGAAACGCTGTCGATGTTCCTGAAAATAAAACCGTTCAGCACGAGCCGTTTCGTCACTGGAAAGAGTTGCTGCTAAATTTTGCAGTTGTAGTTCTGGTTGGTCAAGTTCTATACGCCAGACATGAATCTCATCTGGTAACAAAGTTAAATCTATCGGTGCAGGTAGCCAGAAATTATGAGTAGCGGTCATTGAATCTGATTTGATTTGTTTTGTAACCTTTACCGAAGTTTAGCTTTGCTAGTCTCTATTTTATCTTGAAGATATATTTTAAGTTTTCCACAACCAGTAGTGCGATCGCTAGTTTTAATGGTTGAATAATTAGTTGAAAATATTAAGTAACGTATAAAAATTGATTAAATTTAACTTAGTTTATGGAAAAAATCTTACTTTTTGTGGAAAAATCTGTGGAAAACTTGATATTTTCCTGATAAAACTTAATTAAGTATAATTACTTTGTGGAAAAATGCTATAGTTTTTCCACAAGTTTTCCACAAGGTAAACTTGCTTAACACGGATTATTGATGTTGGGTTGAGGAACGAAATTTAGCTAAAAAATTTTATCGCGCAGAGCGCGAGACAAATAAGAGAAGAAAGGAAAAGAAAAAACTGAAGAGGGCAAAAGGACAAGAGTGTAAAGGGCTACTAAGTCCTGCCACGAACCAACACAACCCGAAAACCCACGTTGAAGTCATTACCATCACGCCGATAATAGAGGCGAAACGCCGATCGGCAACACTTGGGTTCGTAGTAGAACGAACCACCACGCAGCAGCCTTTGATTATTACCACTTATCCAAGGGCTACCGTTTGCTGGTGCTTTATTATAATTTTCGTGCCAATCATCCTGACACCATTCCCATATATTACCATGCATATCAAATAAACCAAAGGAATTTGGTGAAAATTTTCCGACATCTGTTGTTTGTTCACGATATTCACCTTTTGACCCAGCACCATAAGTATAGTTACCGTTATAATTCGCCAAATCAGTCGTAATCGTCTCACCAAAATAAAATGGGGTAGTTGTTCCCGCACGACAGGCATATTCCCACTCTGCCTCACTAGGCAAGCGATAGGTTTTCCCAGTCTTGTTAGATAATCTGGCACAAAACTCAATTGCATCATCCCAAGATACTTGTTCAACAGGTCGATTAGCGCCTTTGAAGTAAGATGGTTCAGGATTTAAATCAACATTTACCTTTTTCAGCCCAGCTACAACAGCCCATTGGCTTTGTGTAACTGGATATTTACCCATGAAAAAGGGTTTAATGGTAACAAGGTGCTGTGGACTTTCATCACTGTATCGTTCTGGCTCATTCTCTGGGGAACCCATTAAGAATTTACCGCCACGAATTGGAACTATTTCTAGAACTACGCCATCGCCCAAATTTTCTGTAAAAAGCTTTGCTTCTACTACATCTTCATCCTTAAGCTCATACTCTCGTTGTAATTTATTTAATTCCTTTTTAGCTCTTTCATCCAACGGATATCTGTGTTGAGCTACAAAATCTATGAATAATTCTCTGTAGTCATCTATATGTTGCTGACGTATCTTGTAAGGCTTTAATACTTCTTTTTGAACTGCACTAGCTTCTGAATCTATTAATCCTAAGTTTATTTCTAATCTTTTTAATATTTTCAATTCCCCAAAAGAAATATCGCCATCGCCATCAGACGCAAATTTTTCAACCTTCTGACGATATTGAGCTATAGCCTTTGCCTTACTTAGTTGTTCAGCAGCAACCTTAATTCCCTCAGCTACATTCGTGAATGCATCGTCTCGATTATGCCAAGATGAAGATGTAACAGGTTGGGCATTTTTGGGCAGAGCTTGTAGTCTAACTAATGGTGGTGATTGCCAAGCAACACTTCGCAAAATAATTGGAATGACGCAAGCTTCTCCAGCTTCGTGGCGTTCTACTGCTTTGGTAACTTCAACACTCCAGCAGTATTCAGAACGGATAAAGTCTGAACTTACCAGCAATAAAATGATATCGGCTGTATTCAAATTCTCATTAATCTGCCGATCCCATTCTCCTCCAGGTGGTATCTCGCGATCGTCCCAGGTTGAAATTACACCTTGCCGTTTCAACATAGTGAGGTGGTTAACGAGTTCATTCTTTAGGGGTTCGTCGGCGTGAGAGTAAGAAATGAATACTTTGAGCGACACCAACGATACCTCTTGCGTCTTTAAGAGCGGAATAAATTACGCTTTTCACAAATTATAGTATGTTTGCGTACTACACTGGGTGGCTGGAAGTCGCGGCTACACAGACAAAACCCGCCTTTACTACGGAAGCTACGCCAAGGCGGGTTAAAAACTTTGATTTTTTGCCAGTTACAGACCTCTAGAGTTGCCCCAGAGCCTTTTGATCCCCCCAACCCCCCTTAAAAAAGAGGGCAAAAACCTCTCAAAGTCCTCCTTTTTAAGGAGGATTTAGGAGGATCTACAGGATTTTGGTTTTGTACAGAGATGTGTGTACACCGTAGCTTTTTAGGAGAGAGGCTAAAGTCTATTGCATCTATAGATGCGTAGCGGCTTACCGCAGGGTACGAAAACCGCTATATAAACCTGATTGGATTTTAGCTAACTCGCGATGTCTACGACGGGCTACGCCTACGCAGCCGATGTCCCATTCATAGATCCATTTACAGAAGAAGGCTGAACAGAATTGATGACTTGGGAATTGCCTACTACGTTTCGCTTCTTCTTGGTATTACCTCGTCGCACACCACCCGCCATCTCATATTCCTGGCTGGTTTTACCGTAACGGCTGCCAACTCCTAGTAACATTTTTTCTGACATTGCAATTACAGCCTGTTCTGCATTCTTCACATCATCTGTGAGTTTGTCAATGGAAGATAAAGCAGTGTTGTAGGCAGCAAGCTTAGACCGTAGATCGTTAATTGTTGCATTGTAAGCTTGTATAGTCAGTCCTTCGCCGAAGTCTAATTTTACACTGATAGATTGTAAACTTTCAATGCGGCGATCGGCTTTTTCTAAAACGCTGGAGTTTCTTTTAGGACGTGCCATCATTCATCTCTCCTAGTAAACTATAGTACTTTTTTATACAAAATTTTCCCTGGTTGTCATCAGAAAATATAACAAAATCAGTTGCTTACAATGTAGGCAATCGTAAAGTTCGCACCTCTAGACTTGTAGTTGATTTTACTTAAATTGTTTTTTATTTAAGTAATAAATAGACTTATAAGTTTATTGCGACAATTATTGCAATGATTTCAACGTTTCTTATACATGGAGGATCAATTGTTGCAAAGTATGAATACTTTGCTGCAACTGCTTATACTTTTGCAAGAAATGCTTAAGCGTTTCTTATATATGAAGGATTAATTGTTGCAAAGTATGAATGCTTTGCTGCAACTGCTTATACCTTTGCAAGAAATGCTTAAGCGTTTCTTATAGATCGCGCAACATTAGCTGCAATCGTTTGAGTCTTTACAAGTCTGAAGCGTAAGAGCGTAGGCAATACGGTTCGGTTAAGACAAGAGACGCGATGAATCGCCGTCTCTACAAAGGACTGATTATTGTAGAGACGGCGATTCATCGCGTCTTTGCGATCTAGAATTTTCATCAAAAAACTTTAACCGAACCGTATTGAGAGCGTAGGCGTAACCCGTCGTAGACATCACTTTTGTCTGTTGTCTGACGATAAAATCTTTCTTAAACCCTATTAACCTAATAAATGAAGTCCTGTTGGTATTGAGGCAGATAGTTTATGACAGCCAGAGAGCAACTTATTCAGGAAATTGGGCAGGTTTCAGATTCTTTAGTGGAAGAAGTGTTAGACTTCTTGCTATTCATAAAAGATAGACAAGATCAGAAAAATTTCACATCTGATAGTTATAAAAGCCAGGCATCTGAGCAAAGCATTCTAGAGCGTATGGGAGGAATGCCCCAGCATTTGCTGTCGGTTGGTAATTTATCAGACCGAGACGTTCGGAGAGCAATTATTGCATCGCGGATAAAGCAGAGCCACCAAACCGTTTAAACGAGTTTTTTACCCTTAAATAACTTCATTAGCGATCGCCTATAAACAATAAGGATGTTACGATATCCTTCACCAGCTGAATCTGACTTATGAAATTAGTTTGTTCGCAAAGCGATCTCAGTACAAATCTCTCGCTCGTTAGTCGTGCAGTACCTTCACGGCCAACTCATCCAGTACTTGCCAATGTGCTGTTACAAGCGGATGCTGAAACTAACCAAGTAAGCTTAACAGCCTTCGATCTCAGCTTGGGAATCCGCACCAGCTTTAATGCAGAGGTATGGCAAGGAGGTGCGATCGCACTTCCTGCTAAATTACTTGTAGATATCACCTCCCGTCTTCCAGAAGGCGAAATCACTTTAGACGATGAATCAGCCCTCACAGGTGCAACATCCGGTGGAGAAGGTTTAATAGTTACACTCACACCTAAAAGTGGACATTATCAAGTCCGGGCAATGGGGCCGGAAGAATTTCCTGAACTACCCGTAATTGAAAATACAGAAGTAATTTATCTCACCACCGCCGCATTAGTTGAGGGATTACGGGGTTCATTATTTGCAACCAGTGGTGATGAAACTAAACAAGTACTCACGGGTGTGCATTTAACAGTTAAACAAGATACCCTAGAATTTGCAGCTACCGACGGACATCGCCTAGCAGTGGTAGAAACTAGCAACGAGCGTCCTTTAGGCGGAACGAGTCAGCTAGAGGTGACAGTACCAGCGAGAGCATTACGCGAACTCCAACGGATGCTAGCTCATAGCGCCTCATCAGATGAACCTGTAGCTTTATATTTCGATCAAGGTCAAGTTGTGTTTGCATGGCAAAATCAACGCTTGACTAGTCGCACATTAGAAGGGCAATATCCTGCTTATCGACAATTGATTCCGCGTCAATTTGAACGACAAGTAACAATTGAGCGGCGACAATTTGTCAGCACTTTAGAACGGATTGCTGTATTAGCAGATCAGAAAAATAATATTGTCAAACTTAGTATTGATAGCGAAGCTCAAGAAATTACCTTATCTTGTGAAGCTCAAGATGTGGGTAGTGGTAGAGAGTCAATGCCAGCGCAGATATCTGGAGAAAACATTGAAATTGCTTTTAATATTAAATATTTGATGGAAGGCTTGAAAGAGTTACCATCTACCGAAATTCAAATGCACCTAAATCAAAGTCTAACTCCAGTGATTTTTACACCATTGGGTGGTTTGAAAATGACTTATTTAGCTATGCCTGTGCAACTGAGAAGTTGAAGGAGGTAGTGGGCAGGGAGCAGGGGGCAATTTATGAATTACCCCTACGACAGATGTAGTTCAAATATATGAAAACTGCTGTAAAAGTATTTGGCGATAAATAAAGACGGGTTGCAGCCCGTCTAAAAAATAGCTTGAAAGTGCAAATACACCTTGTATAGTTATTAAAAATAACACAGTTAATTTGCTCAGAGTTGCCAATTTGCCAAGTGGCTTTCCATATTTGCAGGCTGTCCCTGCCCCCTGCCTCGTTCAAGTGAAGTTAAGGCAGATGCCCACCCTACAAGAATCATTCCTTAATTCAGCAAAACCCGCACTTTCGGAGTCTTCCCTAGTAGAAAAGTAGTAATAATTGCCATTAAAAAAATATTGTTTCGTCTAAGAGGTTGTTTGAAAAGTGGTTGGCTGTGATTTTAGGCACTTATTGATCCCCCCTAACCCCCCTTAAAAATGGGGGAGCCAGAATCAAAGTCCCCCTTTTTAAGGGGGATTTAGGGGGATCTAAAATGTTTTGCTACCAAGAAAAGAACTTTTCAAACATTCTCTAAATCAGTCATAGTAGAGTTTACAGCTACTGCATACAAAAGCTTCTCTAAGTGTTTTACCAGAGCGGCAAAGTTCTATTTGAACTTAACAGCAGCTAAGATCAAGGTTTATAAGCATCAAATATGAACGTTTTACTTCTATACCCCCTTTTTCCAAAAAGCTTTTGGTCTTTTGAAAAAACCCTGGCTTTATTAGACCGTAAAGCAATGCTACCGCCTTTAGGTTTGGTAACTGTAGCCGCGATATTACCTCAGGAATGGGAGTATAAGCTAGTAGATCGAAATGTTCGCGCCTGTACAGAAGCAGAGTGGGCTTGGGCAGATTTGGTTATTATGTCGGCGATGATTGTGCAAAAAGAGGATTTGCTCTGTCAGATATTAGAAGCAAAACGCAGAGGTAAACGGGTAGCTGTGGGTGGGCCTTTCCCGACAGCGTTACCAGATGAAATGACATCCGCCGGAGTGGATTACTTGATATTGGACGAAGGGGAAATTACCCTACCCTTATTTGTAGCAGCGATCGCACGAGGCGATCGCACAGGTATCTTTCGCTCTGGCGGTGAAAAACCAGATGTTACCAACACTCCCACCCCTCGCTTTGACTTGCTAGAGTTTGAAGCTTATGCGGAAATGTCAGTGCAATTTTCTCGTGGATGTCCCTTCCAGTGTGAATTCTGCGACATTATTGTGCTGTATGGTCGCAAACCCCGCACCAAAAACCCAGAACAATTACTAGCAGAACTTGATTATCTCTACAAACTGGGTTGGCGGCGCAGTATTTTTATGGTGGATGACAACTTCATCGGTAATAAGCGGAATGTCAAATTATTTTTGAAGTCTCTTCTGCCCTGGATGGTAGAACATAACTATCCCTTTTCTTTTGCGACAGAAGCCTCAGTTGATTTAGCTCAAGATCAAGAACTGATGGACTTGATGGTAGCGTGTAATTTTGGAGCCGTTTTTCTGGGAATTGAAACCCCCGACGAAGAAAGTCTCACTTTCACTCAGAAATACCAGAATACCAGAGACTCGCTCAGTGATGCGGTAAATAGAATTACCCGCTCAGGGTTGCGAGTTATGGCAGGCTTTATCATTGGGTTTGATGGCGAGAAAGTAGGAGCCGGAGCGCGAATTGTCAAGTTTGTTGAGCAAACAGCAATACCCACAGCTTTATTTAGTATGCTGCAAGCGCTTCCAGATACAGCCCTCTGGCATAGATTAGAAAAAGAAGGACGACTCCGCAATAAATCAGCCAACATCAACCAAACCACGTTGATGAACTTTGTCCCAACTCGACCGTTAGAAGACATTGCTCGTGAATATGTGCAGGCGTTCTGTGATTTGTATGAGCCAGAGCGGTTTTTGGAGCGTACATACAAACACTTCCGGCTTTTGGGCGAAGCAACCTATCCGAAAAAGGGCAAAGCTGCCAAGAAACCATTGAACTGGAAAGTACTCCGAGCCTTTCTAATCATTTGCTGGCGGCAGGGGGTACGTCGCCAAACGCGCTGGCAATTCTGGCGCAACTTGTGGAGTATGTATCAGCATAATCCGGGTGGAGTGAGTAGTTACTTAGCCGTTTGTGCCCAAATTGAGCATTTCTTGGAGTATCGCCAAATTGTTCGGGATGAAATTGAAGCTCAAGTGGCTGATTTTCTGCAAGCTGAAGCTAGGGTAAAACTTGAAGCGCAAGTGATGGTAAATACCTAGTTAAGGTGATTTACAAGAATAAATATACCGATGCCGTTGGTTTCGACTTCTCTTCTCTACGAGAGGCTGTGCCAACGAGACGCTACGCGAACGCTCAACCAACTGATAGATCGAGAGTTGAGCGAAGTCGAAACTCGCCAACACAGGTATTTTCTTTATCGGAAATCACCTAAGGCAAGAAACGCAATAAATCGCCGTCTCTACAAAGGACTGATTATTGTAGAGACGGCGATTTATCGCGTCTTTGTGATCGTACAATCCCGATACAATGTCCTTATTGGTACAAGTGACCATGCTACCCGATAATTTGGAGATTAATGAAGCGATCGCAGTACAATTTGCTCAATTAGTGCTGGATTGTATTGAGCGAGAGTATCCTAACAGTATTCTGCGTTGGGCTGAGAGCGACGAGGATATCAAACCACCGCGTCAATTGACTCCTGCTTTTTATGGTTGCTTAGATTGGCATTCGTCCGTACATGGTCACTGGTTACTGGTACGTCTGTTGCGTCACTTCCCCGAAGCCTCTTTCCATGCAGCATCAAAACAAGCGCTTGGGCAAAGCCTAACACCTGAGAAAATTCAAGGAGAGATTGCCCATTTTCAACGGCGACCCTTTTTTGAATTTCCTTACGGTGTCGCCTGGTTTCTGCAACTAGCTGCGGAACTTCACGAGTGGAATCATGCCCAAGCAAAAGAATGGCGGGTTGTATTGGAACCGCTAGAAAACTTGATTGCAGATAACTTACAGCGCTGGATTGACGGACTGAAACTGCCAAATCGCACAGGGGTGCATAACCAAACAGCCTTTGCACTTGGTTTGATGCTAGATTGGGCAAGGATTACCGAAAATACTGATTTTACTCAGTTATTGGAGAATAAAGCACGGCAATTTTATCTTAGCGATCGCAACTACTCGTTACAATTTGAGCCGCTTGGCTACGATTTTCTCTCTCCTGGACTTGCTGAAGCAGACCTGATGCGGCGAATCCTGCCAACAACAGATTTCACTGAGTGGCTCACCGATTTTCTGCCCCAAATACCCATTGATAATTCAGAAATTTGGTTAGAACCTACCAGAGTGGATAATCCTCAAGATTATATGCAGGCCCACTTCTACGGTCTTAATCTCAGTCGTGCTTGGATGCTTGAGGGTATCATATCTGGATTGGCAAATAGCGATCGCCGCATAGAAACACTCCGCTCTGCGGCCCTTCACCATCGTCAGCATGGACTCACAGACGTTGTAATTGAACATTATGCAGCTAGCCACTGGCTAGGAACTTTTGCTGTTTACCTCTTAACGAACCGTGGGTTGCCCCGCATCAGTGCTGAGAGACGCGATTAATCGCGTCTGTACAAGATTAGGAGTTATTATTCTCCCAATTCCCCATTCCCCATTCCCCACTCCCCACTCCCCATTCCCCAATCCTTAAAAGATGCCAAGTAAATATGCCTTAGCTTGCTGATACTGTCAGGATCAAAGAGTAAAGAATAAAAGGCAATCTATTTTGACTTTTAACTTTCTCCTTTTGTTCAACTTCCACAACGGGAGGCTTAATCTTGACTAAATTGAAAGTTGGTATCAATGGCTTCGGTCGAATCGGGCGACTCGTGCTTCGCGCTGGCATCGATAATCCCAATATTGAATTTGTGGGTATTAACGACTTAGTACCACCAGATAACCTTGCTTACTTATTAAAGTACGACTCAACCCACGGTCAATTAAAGCACAAGGTTGAAGCCAAGGAAGACGGTATTCTCATTGATGGGCACTTCATTCCTTGTGTGTCGGTGAGAAACCCAGCAGAGTTACCTTGGGGAAAATCAGGTGCAGATTATGTCGTGGAAGCCACCGGACTTTTCACTGACTACGAAGGAGCCGCAAACCACCTGAAAGCAGGTGCAAAGCGCGTGGTAATTTCTGCTCCCACAAAAGATCCAGATAGAGTTACTACGCTGTTAATGGGTGTCAATCATCACCTATTTGACCCCAGCAAGGATATCATTGTCTCCAATGCTAGCTGCACTACAAACTGTCTAGCTCCCATAGCTAAAGTTATCAATGACAACTTTGGGTTAACTGAAGGGTTGATGACCACTGTTCATGCCATGACTGCCACTCAGCCAACTGTAGACGGTCCCAGCAAGAAAGACTGGCGGGGTGGTCGAGGTGCAAGCCAGAATATTATTCCCTCCTCCACAGGCGCAGCTAAAGCTGTCGCACTGGTTTTACCAGAATTAAAGGGTAGGTTAACTGGTATGGCATTACGAGTTCCGACTCCCGATGTTTCTGTAGTTGATTTAACTTTTAAAACTGCCAAAGCCACCAGTTACAAAGAAATCTGTGCTGCTATGAAAGAGGCTGCCGCAGGTTCTTTAGCAGGTATTTTGGGATACACAGATGAAGAAGTAGTTTCCACAGATTTTCAAGGCGATACCCATTCTAGTATCTTCGACGCAGGTGCTGGAATTGAGTTGAATTCTAACTTCTTCAAGGTAATTGCCTGGTATGACAACGAGTGGGGCTACTCGAATCGCGTAATTGACCTGATGTTGTCTATGTCACAAAAGGAAAAACTCGCCCTAGTGTAATTTGTAATTTGTAATTCGTAATTCGTAATTGGATAGGGGTTGATAGCCTCGAATAATAAACAGCTTGTATGTTATTAGTCGGGGTTGAAATCCCCGTTACAAAACATAATTACGAACTACGAATTGTTTGATGGTCATTGGTGATTAACCTTTGACTTTTGGGATTTGGGTCAAATAGGAAAGATATCGAAAATAAATTTTATTTAGCAAACCAGTGATATGAAGCAAATGTGATTTTTGGCTCGTAATACTAATTCTTTGAAAGAAGGCTAAAGATTTAAACCCGAAAACTCAAATAAAATCTGAAGTTTCTGAATTACGAATTACGAATTACGAATTACAAATTCACAGGTTACTCCTCAACCCCTAAATCCCTATGCGTCGAACCAAAATCATTTGTACTGTTGGGCCCGCTACATCTGCACCCGAAAATCTCCGAGGCTTAGTAGAAGCTGGGATGAATGTGGCGCGGCTGAATTTTTCCCACGGGGCTTATGAATTCCACGCCCAAACTGCTCACTATCTCAGACAAATTAGCACTGAGAAGCAAAAACCAATTGCAATTATGCAAGACCTGTGTGGCCCTAAGATTCGTTTGGGAACTTTACCACCGGAAGGGTTAAATTTAGAAGCTGGTACTGAAGTCACTTTTGTTTTGCAAGAAAAGGGCGAGAGTATTGAAGAAATACCTCTACCATTACCGACTTTGTTCGCAATGGTGCGACCAGGTGAACCGATTTTAATTAATGATGGTCGCGTCAAATTGATTGTTACCGATCGCGATGCCGATCATATTCGCGCCCAAGTGAAAACTGGCGGGTTAATTTCCACCCATAAAGGAGTCAACCTACCACAAACTCCTTTGCCTGTTAGTTCCATCACCGAAAAAGACTTGCTGGATCTGCGCTTTGGGATTCAGTTGGGTGTAGACTGGGTAGCGGTGTCCTTCGTGCGATCGCCACAAGACTTAGAACCTGCCAAGCGCATGATTGAAGCAGCTGGCGCTTCCATTCGCTTAATTGCCAAAATTGAAAGAGCAGAAGCAGTAGAAAATTTTGACTCTATTCTGAATGTTGCGGATGCAATTATGATTGCCCGTGGCGATTTAGGAGTGGAAGTGCCAATTCACGAAGTACCCCTAATTCAAAAAGATATTATTCGCCGTTGCAATCGTGCTGGCAAACCGGTGATTACAGCCACCCAAATGCTAGAGTCGATGATTAGCGCCCCCGATCCCACCCGCGCCGAAGCAACCGATGTTGCCAACTCCATCTTAGATGGTACGGATGCAGTCATGCTTTCTGGTGAAACAGCAGTTGGACAATATCCCATCGCCGCCGTCCAGATGATGCACAATATCGCCGTGCGGACAGAACAGGCTCTAGATGAGGGTAGCAAACACGCCTGGTGTCATGAAGCAGGTAGTCTCAGCGTTACCGAATCTGTAGCAGAATCAGTGTGTCGCATCGCTTATGAAACAGGCTCACGGGCAATTCTCTGTAACACTTCCTCTGGAAATACAGCGAGAATGGTGTCTAAATATCGGCCGACTTCTCCCATTATTGCTCTCACCTCCGACATCACCGCTTATCGCCAACTAGCACTTTCTTGGGGTGTGGAAGCTTTGCTAATCCCACCAGTTCACCATGCTGAAGAGATGTTTACCAATGTGGTGAACACAGTGGTAGATATGGGTCTAGCTAATAAGGGCGATAAAGTAGTGATTACCTCTGGCGTTCCAATTGGTAAATCGGGCACAACTAGTTTAATCAAAGTGCATTCCATTGGACAGCCAATATCGGCATAAGCCACTTAGAATAAGGCTGTGGCTCAAGATAGTAAGCAAAATTGGGCAATGATTCCGAAAAATTGCCAGAATCAGAATTGAAGGAACTAAGGACTGGGGACTGGTGACTGGGAAGATAAGGAAGAGAATAATAACTCTTGTACAGACGCGATTAATCGCGTTTCTACTCCTAACTCAGTACTCAGCACTCGCTAGGGAATAAGTAAATCCTAAACAAACATCACGGAGTCTTTTATGTCTAAGAATTTACTAGAACAATTGCGAGAAGTGACTGTTGTGGTCGCAGATACAGGGGATATCCAGGCAATTGAAAAGTTTAAACCCCAAGATGCCACCACAAATCCTTCTTTGATTACTGCTGCGGCGCAAATGCCAGAATATCAGGGAATTGTCGATCAAACTTTACTGCAAGCGAAGAAAGATGCTGGAACCGGAGCCACCCAAGCACAGATAGTTTCTCTAGCTTTTGACCGTTTGGCAGTTGCTTTTGGATTAAAGATTTTACAAATTATTCCCGGTCGTGTGTCTACAGAAGTAGATGCTCGCTTGTCCTACGATACCGAAGCTACTCTGACTAAAGCACGGGATTTAATTGCCCAGTATAAAGCTGCTGGAATTGGCCGCGATCGCGTTTTGATTAAAATCGCCAGCACTTGGGAAGGTATTCGCGCTGCGGAAATTCTTGAAAAAGAAGGTATTCACTGTAACCTTACCTTGTTGTTTGGTCTTCACCAAGCGATCGCCTGTGCAGAAGCCGGCGTTACCCTAATTTCTCCTTTCGTCGGTCGGATTCTCGACTGGTACAAAAAAGACACCGGACGCGATAGCTACCCAGCAACCGAAGATCCCGGAGTTTTGTCTGTCACCAAAATCTACAACTACTACAAGAAATTCGGCTATAAAACCGAAGTTATGGGAGCTAGCTTCCGTAACCTTGGTGAAATTACTGAACTTGCAGGTAGTGATTTGCTGACCATTTCTCCATCACTTTTGGCTGAATTGCAGTCAACTGTTGCAGAACTGCCACGTAAACTTGACCCCGCCAAGGCAGCAAGTTTGTCAATCGAAAAGATATCCATTGACAAAGCTAGCTATGACAAAATGCACGCTGCTGACCGTATGGCAACTGACAAACTAGACGAGGGCATCAAAGGTTTCACCAAGGCATTAGAAGACCTGGAAAAACTTTTGGCAGACCGACTAGTTCGCCTTGAAGGAGAAGTAGTAGCAAGTCATTAAAAGATAAGCATAATTAGTGGTTAGTGGTTAAACCACCAACCACTAACCATTAGTTAGTTGTATCAACCTTGGCTCAATAACGACCTCGGATAATGCTATATCGTCCGTAGGGCTGCCGTCGTTGGATAATCTGCCGTTGTCTTAACTGATCCCGTCGTCGGATATTTTGGTATCTTCCGTAAGGCTGCCGTCGTCGGATATTTTGGTATCGTCCGTAGGGCTGCCTCTGTCGGATAATCTGCCGCCTTCGGATCATTCTGTATCGTCCTGGCCGCCGTTGAGCAATTAAAAGCTCTCCAGTTTTATCTCCAACTAGATTAGCTTCTGGTGCGGCGCTCTGTTCATTGCGAGCATTATTTAAAGAAATATCTTTTGCTTCAGCTAATGAGGGCGGATACACAAAGGCACATAGCAATAGCGCTATTGAGGATAACTTCCTAAGACCTTTCATGTTTTTGCTTCTACTAGACTTTCGGTAATAACTTTATTAAAACACCCGAAAGTCTGCAAATTAACCCTCGTACAGTTTTTTTAAACTTAATTTGGTATGAAATTCTGTATTTAAATTTCATCCTGATGGATAATTGTAAAGTAGCTCAAATTGTGTAATTAAAAAAGTGATTCTCTAGGAAAATATAATTTTTTACAAAAAACAAAGCGAGAAATTACCTAATACTTAGTGCATTAGATGTAGGTTGGGTGAAGCGGAGCGCAACCCAACATATATCACAATGTTGGGTTACGCAAAGCCTCCACCTAACCTACAATTTTTTTACAACTCTTTTAACTATACAAATCGAAAAATAAACGGGTAGCGGTACGACACATTCGGCTGGTTGACAATATTAATAATGGCAATAATTGGCATAATAAAACTGACTACACCCAAAGCAATCAACAACAAAATCCCAATTCCCACAACAATCAGCAATGCAAAGATAAGTGCATAAATATAAAGATTTATGTGAAAATTGAGTGATTCTTTGGCATTACTTTTGATAATCGGGTCATTACTAATTAACAAAATTGCAATCGGTATGCCAATGGAGATAATCGTAGAGCTAAAAAATATTGCTCCGTGGCTTAGGGCGGATAAAAGCTTGCGTTGCTGAATGTCTTCCATGCCACAATTCCTCTTTTAGAGACTCAAATGGTAACTATTACTCGTGGATGTCACTATAGTTACGATCTGATATTAGCGTTAGTTAATCACTCTCTGCACAAACCACCCTAAGACACTCAATCCCAGCAACAAAGGTGTTAACCAATCACCCCAACGCACATATAAAGTTTGAGTCTGTCGCCGATAAATTGTTTCAGCATGAGTTTCGTAAGTATTATATCCAGACATCCACAAGGTTCTCCCATGAGGATCTACAAAAGCTGAATAGCCGGTATTCGTTGCCCGTGCTGACCAGCGATCGCTTTCAATTGCCCGCATGATATCCTGTGCATGATGCTGGAATGGCATGGATGCAGTGTAATGGGCATCGTTAGAAGAACTGAGGATAAATTGCCCACCCGCCGCAGCTTGACGACGAAATTGTTCAGGAAAAGCAGATTCGTAACATATACTAGCGATCGCACGACCAAAAGGAGTGTCAAATATTTGATTTGCTGAACCAGGAACTTGGTGTGCTTCCAAAGGCGACAAGCGTTGAACTAACCCGCCGAAAATTCCTTCAAAGGGAATATATTCTCCCAAAGGTACTAGTTTGGACTTATCGTAGCGGCTGACAATTTCACCCTTACTGTTGAAAGTAAACAAGCTAATTGTATAACTGTCTCCTCGTTCGCCAAAAGCCCCAATCCAACCAACTACACCTTTTTCCTTTACTGCTGCAACTAAGGCAGTTTGCATCAAGTTGCGTTGGAAAATAGGTAAGGCTCCTTCTGGGGTGAGAACTGCATCTACACCTTGGTCTGCTAAAGTTAAATACCCATTAGTGTAATTTTCTTGGGCGCGACGAAACCCTTCGGAACTTCGTAAAAGTCGGTTTGGGATATTACCCTGAACAATCCCCACTTTCAAGGCCGCTTCTGGAGGTTGAGCGATGGGACGACTGTATAAGAAAAAACCGATGAGGTGTAAGGTAATTAATAATCCTGTGACGATAACCCAGTATTTATTAACGAACCGCCAAGGCGCAGAGGACGCAGAGAAAATCTTGGCGTCCTTGGCGTCTTGGCGGTTCGTCCATCCTTCCGCAATTAACCCATTTACAGCAACGATCGCAGCTGTCACTGTATTAGGCCCAGAGAGTTGCCCCAGATGTACAATTACAAGATTGTGCGGACTTTGGGTGTAAGCAAGTGAACTCCACCACAGAGGGCCAGCACTCCAAAGGCTCTCTAAGCCGCACCAGACGGCTGTACCAATCAGGACACGTAACCACGGGTTTTTTCCACCCAGGCGAACCATTACAGCCGCCCAAATAGTCAGGAATACCCCACCCAAGACACTGATAAATCCCCAACAAAAAAGTGTGATTGCCAAGCTTGGCAACCAGGGAACGCCCAACCATGTCATTGGATGAATTCCTGTAATCCAGGATAGGGCGACACCATGAAAACCAATACCCCAGAAGAAAGCAGGGGGGAATTGGTTTTTACCTTTGGCTGAAGTGACAACTAGCACCCACAAGGGAACTATGGCAATCCAAGCCAACAACCATGCACCAACAGGGGCAACGGTTAGCCCCATTAAAATGCCGCTAGCTAAGGTAATTAAGCAAGGGAGTAAAGAGATAAACCTCTCCCCCTGCTTCCCATGCTCCCCCTGCTTTTTACTCTGCTTCTTCTGCATCGGTAGCATCAGGTGGAACTATTGCTACTCCGGTAATAGCGTCATCTTCGTCTAAACGTTGCACTCTGACTCCAGTTGCCGATCGCGATTGGATAGAAATTGCATTTACCGCTTGACGGATGATAATACCGCGATTTGTCACCATCATGATTTCATCATCATCATTGTTGACAATGCGTAGGGTTGCCAACTTATCTTTAGTTTTGCGGTTTTTGAACTTGGTTGCCATTAAACCTTGACCAGCACGATTTTGTAGTCGGAACTGGGCAACGGGTACGCGCTTACCATATCCTCCCATCGTAATTACCAACACCCAAGGACCAACAATACCAGTACTAGGCACTTCTGCTGACTCTTCAGTAGTTTCGGTAATTTCGATATCTTCTGTTTCGATTGTTTCGATTGCTTCGACTGCTTCGATATCTTCAGTTTCGGCTTCCGCAACATCCAAAGTTTCAAGAATTGCTGCGGGTAGAATATCCATACCCACAAGTTCATCTTTATTTTTGAGTTTCATGGCTTTCACCCCACGAGTTGCCCTACTTAAAGGACGCAGTTGTTCGTGGTTGCACCGGAAGTTAATTGCCATCCCGTTACGAGAACCAATGATTACACTGTCCTCGACTCTCGCACGTCGTACCCAGCGCAGTTGGTCGCCTTCTTCTAAGGAAATGGCAATCAAACCATTGGCGCGAATATGACTAAAGGCTGCCAATTCGGTTTTCTTGATATTGCCGCCCTTAGTGAGCATGACCAGATATTCTTCGCTGCTAAACTCGTCAACGGGTACAATCGAGGTGATTTTTTCCTCTTTGGGAATCGGTAGCATTTGGACAATAGGTGTACCGCGACTGGTACGCGAACTCGCTGGAATTTGGTACGCTCTCAGGCAATAAACAACACCACGTTCACTAAAGAATAAAATACTGTCGTGATCGCAGCAAGTCAAAAAATGCTCAATGGTATCATCATCTTTGACCTTGGCTGCGGCTTTACCTCTGGTAGCACGGCTTTGCGCCTCAAAGGTATTAACTGGCATCCGTTTGATGTAACCTTGCTCTGTCACCAGAATGATCGCTTTTTCATTGGCAATTAAGTCGCGATCGTCTAATTCCCCTTCCCCTGGTAAAATTACCGTGCGGCGGGGTGTGGCAAAGTTAGTTTTCAGTTGCGCGACTTCGGTTTCGATAATTTCTAGCACTCTCTCCCGGCGTGCCAAAATATCTTGCAAATCGGTAATTTTTGCTTGTAATTCGTCGTGTTCCAAACGAATTTTGTCTGCTTCTAAGGCAGTTAATCGCCGCAATTGCATCTGCAAAATCGCATCTGCTTGCACTTCCGAGAGTCCATAAGTTGTGATTAATTCGCCTTTGGCTGTGGGCGCATCGGGCGCATGGCGAATCAAGACAATAATTGGATCTAAGTGAGACAGCGCAATTAGTAACCCTTGCAGGAGATGGTCGCGTTCTTCGGCTTTTCGCAGTTCGTAGCGGGTGCGTCTGGCAATGGATTCGATGCGAAAATCTAAGAAGACGCTTAAAAACTGCTTGAGGGTGAGTACCTGGGGTTCGCTATTCACCAACGCCAGCATATTCGCCCCAAAGTTGGCTTGCAGTGGCGTTTGTTTGTAAAGGTTGTTTAGAACGACGCGGGGATAAGCATCACGCTTAAGTTCGATGACAACTCGCATCCCGTCGCGATCGCTTTCATCCCGGATATCTGCGATGCCCTCTAGCCGCTTTTCGTTCACCATTTCGGCGATTTTTTCAATCAGCGCCGCTTTATTGGTTTGATAGGGCAATTCGGTGATGATAATTGCTTCTCTATCTGGCCGTCCCCGTTGTTCAACGGTTTCAATGTTAGCGACACCACGCATGGTAATGGAACCACGCCCGGTTGTGTAAGCTTCTCGAATCGCAGATGTGCCTAAAATTTGCGCCCCAGTTGGAAAGTCTGGGCCGTGGACATACTGCATTAATTCGAGATCGGTGATTTCGGGATTATGGATTACAGCCACTAAAGCATCAATCAATTCGCCCAAATTGTGCGGCGGAATGTTGGTTGCCATTCCCACAGCAATCCCAGAGGAACCGTTGAGCAATAATTGGGGAATCCGTGCCGGTAAGACTGTGGGTTCTTGTTGGGAACCGTCGAAGTTATCAGCGAAATCTACGGTTTCATACTCAATATCGTGTAGTAAACCCGCGCTAGTTAAAGCTTGTAAGCGGCATTCTGTGTACCGCATGGCGGCTGGCGGATCATTGTCTACCGAACCGAAGTTACCATGTCCGTTAACTAGGGGCGATCGCATGGAAAAATCCTGCGCCATCCGCACCAAGGCATCATATACTGCTGTGTCGCCGTGGGGGTGATATTTACCCAACACTTCCCCCACCACACGGGCGCATTTCTTAAACGGGCGATCGTGGAGCAGACCTAGCTCGTGCATTGCGTAGAGAATGCGGCGATGCACAGGTTTGAGACCATCCCTGGCATCTGGCAACGCCCGACCCACTATCACGCTCATGGCGTATTCCAGATAAGACTGCGACATTTCGGTTCGCAAATCTATCGGGATAATCCTCTCCTGTGAGGTTGTCATAACCTAAAAATCTCCAAAAATCGTAGATTTTAGCTTGTTTACTCAACAAAGCGCAAAATTATTCTAAATTACTCTTGAATAATTGCCATAATTTGATATAATTCTAGCATAATATTGCCGTTTTTTGCCTGGGCAGCTAATCCAAAATCTCTAGTGAAAAAAGATATAATAACTCACATTTGGGAAGCTTTTAGCTATTCAACAAGATCGGTAAAATAAAAGATTGCTTGATGCAAATTTGCCTTATTTGAAACATGACAGAGTAAATTTAAGAAAACAATCTAAAATTGGCTTTATCAGCTTTTACTTTGATAACCATTATTTCCTATAATTTTTGTTCAATCAGGTCTGACAAATAAAAGCATAGTTGATAATTTCTAGGCAAAAAATAGCAGAATTGGAAAAAGCTTTCCAAGATGAAATTTAAAGGTGAAGTTGCAGAAATTGGTATTCATAATCAACAAAATATTTTGACGTAAAGGAGAGGAAATTTTGGCAGCAGTCCGAGTCCGCCAGCATGTTAATCCACTTGCTAAAAAGTATCAAACACCAGCAAGTCCCCTTGACTGGGAAAAAATTTATGCAAAGCCAAATCAACCACTACATTTAGATATTGGCTGCGCTAAAGGGAAATTTTTGTTAAATATGGCCAGCATTGAACCCAATTGGAATTATCTAGGCTTAGAAATTCGAGAACCTTTGGTAGTGGAGGCGAATAAGTTACGTTCTGAGTTGGCTTTAACAAATCTGCACTACTTATTTTGCAATGTGAATAACTCACTGCGTAGGCATAGCCCGCCGCAGGCATCGCTGTTATCTTCCTTCCCTTCAGGAAGTTTACAGCGCGTTACAATTCAATTCCCCGATCCTTGGTTTAAAACCCGCCATGCTAAACGCCGTGTGGTGCAACCAGAACTAGTGGCAGAATTAGCGAATTATCTTGCGGTTGGTGGCGTTGTGTTTGTGCAATCAGACATGGAATTTATCGCGGTGGAAATGCGCGATCGCTTCGCCGCCCACCCAGCTTATCAGAAAGTTGGTGCAGAAGAATGGTTAGCCGAAAATCCGCTACCAGTGCCCACAGAACGGGAAATAGGCACACAAAAAAAGGGTGAACCTGTTTATCGGGCTTTGTTTGAAAGGGTAATAAGTACAGATTAGAGATGTTATTACTAGCCTAATACCCTATACCCCTTTAAATCCAAGAGTTGAACCACATCCGCAGTTTATAACCGTCAGGTGAGAGGGGTAAACCCAGATAAATAGGCATCCAGAAAATAAAAGCAGCCAGAATGATAAAAGTAATGGTAACACCTAGCGCCCGGAGTTGTTGATAATAGCTGCGAAGACACTGATCGACAAACCAAGCGATCGCTAAAAATATAAATACGACTGCACACATATAATGGTATATGAAAACGCACCTTGTCACTTTTACCCAAGGTGCTAAGTTAGCAGCATAATTTATAATTAAATACAACCCAATCCAAGTATCAACACTAAGAGTTGCAGGCACAGAAAAACGCTTTTCTTTCACCCAAGGAATTACGGCTTGTGACACCAGCATTCCTACTAAAAATAACATGGCAGCAACACCAAACCACCACAAAAAGGGATTGCCCATTGCATGGACATCATAAATAACTTGTCCAGCACCAGCAGGTAAAGGTGGCCCCATGACAGGTAATGGTTCAGTAATACTTTTAGCCGTTTGATAATAATATGCCATTGGTCGAATCATCAAAGGCCATTTGTACCACGCAGCGCAATAAGGATGTACATCCGAACTATTACCACCTAAATGTAAATGAAATTTCAAAATTTGCTCATGTACTGCAATAAATCCATAAGTTTTATCTAGCTGAAGGTGAGGAATCCAGATGATGCTATAGATAAAAGCTGGAATTATTCCTAGATAAAATAACATCTGGAAAATATTTATTTGAGTTAAGTTTTGTAGTGGTGACTCAGATGAGGGAGATGGTATAAATGGTGGAGAATAAGTACTAATTCCTACCTCCTGGCTCCTGCCTCCTGCCTCCAGACTCCTGCCTCCTGCCTCTTCCATTGAGGGGGATGTAAAA
The DNA here is from genome assembly GCF_036917775.1 of Nostoc sp. GTDB lineage: Bacteria > Cyanobacteriota > Cyanobacteriia > Cyanobacteriales > Nostocaceae > Nostoc. Next base: position 6,034 of record NZ_JBALEQ010000121.1, on the reverse strand, counting down.
AAAAGTTTGGCGTTAGAAAAAGAATGCGTTCCCTGAATTACCCAAGCTACTATCCAAATAAGATAAGCACCTGATAGGAACCATAAACCGTTCCACTTAGTACCGACTGATGCACCAAAAGCAATGCCAGCAAAAACTAACCAAAATGAACGTCGCCGATTTTGCTTATCTAATGCTAATAATAAAAACCAGTGTCCTAATAAACCAAAAATAACAATATAAATATTACTTAAAGCATAACGAGATTCAACTAGAAAAATACCATCACAAGCTGTAAATAAACCTGCAAGCAAAGCAAAGCTACGGCGATAACTCAACTGATAAGCGATCGCAGCTACAACTAAAGGGATAAATGAGCCTGTAAGGGCATTGAACCACCGATAAGTCCAAGGCGATCGCATTGAACCCGTTAGCCCATTTACTGTATCGTGCCAAAAAGGAATGTGGCTGCCAAGCCAAATGCCGATGCCAATCATATATTGACTTAACGGCGGATGAGCATTAAAAAATGGTGTATGCGTGAGATAGTTATTACCAAATTTAGCAAAATAAACTTCATCAAATACCAGAGTATTGAATCGCTCCAATCCCCAAAACCTCAAGGCGAGTGAGAGGATAAATATACCCAACAGCCCAATTCGGAACCATTTTTTGGTTATTGGGTATTGGGTATGGGGCATGGGGTATGGGGCATTGGGCATAGGTTAATAATCAGCAGAATATAGCGATCGCTATATTACAGGCAGTGATCCAGAAGTTCAACCACTGTTGGTTATGCGATGCCTGCGGCGGTAAACTACGCAAATTCTAAATCTTTTCGCAGTTCTTCAGAACGGAATCCTAACACAATCCGATCCTTTGCTATCCCTGCCTTCACCAGTTCCGTTGCTACCCCCTCTTCAGTACCATCACGTTGAATCCAAATTTTGCCATCAATAATATCAATGTGAATCAGACAGCCATGAACGCGACGAGTCACAGTAGGAGACAAATCATAGGCTGGTTCTCTTCCCAAAATCATCAATAGGTAGCGATCTTGTTCGCCGTCGAAAACCGTCTCAAATTGAATATCGCCAGCGCTAAAGGGGATTTTTGTATGTTCAATGAGAATATTCCGAATCAACTGCCTGTATTGCTCCAAGGTATCCATTTAAAAATAACCTCTTGCTCTAGCTGAAATAAAACAATATGAACTTTGTAATCTTCTACCAAAAGTTTAGCAATTGGCTCATCAAAGATATCGGCGTATACTTCGTCCCGAACGGCGAGATAAAGGACGCGATCAGGATTAGTTCTAGTCATGACAGAGCGGTATGCAAGGTACTGTCCCAATGCGTGTTCGAGAGCGGTCATGTCTGATACGCTGCGAAACGTTTTAATCTCAACGGCTATCTGCTGTCCTTCCTTTTCAGCAGCAATCAATTTCTCTGCACCCAAATCAACATACATATCCCTTTTTCCCCACTTCAAATGAAATGGATCATCGGTAATCGTCCAGCCATCTTTGATTAGGGCATTTTTTACGTTCTCGTGATAACGGTCTCTAACAGGCATAAATTACTCGAATTATGAATTAGTACCCTCGGCTTTTGCTACTTCTAGCATTGTCTTTAAAACTGAATCTGGATTCAGACTAATTGAGTCAATTCCTTGTTCAACCAAAAACTGAGCAAATTCTGGGTAATCACTGGGTGCTTGTCCACAAATGCCGATTTTGCGATCGCATTTTTTCGCTGCTTCTATGGCCATTTTTACCATTCGTTTCACAGCTGGACTACGTTCATCAAACAATCTCGCTACCAACGCCGAATCCCTATCTATCCCTAGTGTCAGTTGAGTTAAATCATTTGAACCAATGGAGAAACCATCAAATACCTCAGCAAATTCTTCAGCCAGAATCACATTACTGGGCAACTCGCACATCACATAAACCTGCAAGCCGTTAACACCCTGCTTTAAACCATTTTTTGCCATCTCTGCCAAAACCAAACGCCCTTCATCAGGAGTGCGACAAAAAGGAATCATCGGGATAACGTTCGTTAAACCCATCTCTTCCCGTACCCGTTTGAGGGCATGACATTCTAGGGCAAAAGCTTCTCTGTAGCCTTCATCATAGTAACGTGCCGCTCCTCGCCAACCCAGCATTGGGTTTTCTTCATGGGGTTCAAACTGTCGCCCACCTAACAAATTCGCATATTCATTACTTTTGAAATCTGACATTCTCACAATCACTGGTTTCGGATAAAATGCTGCGGCAATTCTCCCAATGCCTTGAGCTAATTTATCTACAAAATATTGAGGTTTATCTTCATAAAGTGAGGTAATCTCAGCAATTTTAGCTTTGACAAATTCATCTTTCAACAATTCATAATGAATCAACGCCATTGGATGAATTTGGATTTGGTTAGCAATAATAAATTCTGTTCTTGCTAAACCTACGCCATCGTTAGGAATTGCCGATAAACTTAATGCTTCTTGGGGATTACCCACATTCATTAAAATTTGAGTATGGGTACGCGGTAAGTTCTCTAAAGCAACTTCTTCAACTTCAAAAGGTAATAAACCTGCATAAACTTTTCCCTCTTCCCCTTCAGCGCAAGAAATTGTTACCTCTTGACCAGGTTTCAGTATTTCCGTAGCATTGCCACATCCCACGATCGCAGGGACACCCAATTCTCGCGCAATAATTGCTGCATGACACGTTCTACCACCAGAATTGGTGACAATTGCACTGGCGCGTTTCATAATTGGTTCCCAATCGGGATCGGTTCTTTCTGTCACTAAAACTTCCCCAACTTGAAACTGTTCGAGTTTCTGAACATCTAAAATTAGGCGGGCTTTCCCTTGACTAATAGCTTCTCCAATTGCACTTCCCGTCACCAGGGGAATGGGTGATTGAGAATCAGCGAGTGAAGAGTGGGAATTTTCTCCATTCCCGATTCCCCATTCCCGATTCCCCAATACCAACCGATAACTCCGCAGCACATTTCCTGTCTTCTGCGACTGGACGGTTTCGGGACGCGCTTGCACAATAAAAAGTTGATTAGTAATGCCATCTTTTGCCCATTCGATATCCATTGGAGTCGATATACCGTGGACTTGAGAATAATGATCTTCAATTAAACACGCCCAACTTCCTAGTTGTAAAATCTCTTCATCACTCAGGGCAAATTTACCTCTTTCGCTGGGGGAAACCGAAACATTTTTCGTAAATTTGGAGCCGTCATCATAAATCATTTTCAGTTCTTTACTGCCCAATTTTTTATCGATAATTGGGCGGAAACCAGCTTTTAAAGTTGGTTTGAAAACACAATATTCATCGGGATTTACAGATCCTTGGACAACATTTTCACCTAAACCGTAGGCGGCTGTAATTAGTGCCGCATCCTTAAACCCGGTTTCTGTGTCAATGGAAAACATCACCCCAGAGGTTGCTAAATCAGAGCGCACCATTTTTTGCACACCCACAGCCAGAGCAATGCTAAAGTGGTCAAATCCCTTGGTATGGCGATAAGAAATGGCGCGATCGGTAAATATGGAAGCAAAGCATTTGTGACAAGCTGCTAAAACTCCTTCCACACCGACAACGTTGAGGTAAGTTTCTTGCTGCCCAGCAAAACTAGCATCGGGAAGGTCTTCAGCAGTGGCGCTAGAACGGACTGCAACATCTGTCTCTGTATGGTATATTTCACAAAGACTTTGGTAGGCTGTAGCGATCGCCTCTCGCAATTCTATAGGAAATGGAGTGTGTACTAATAGCGATCGCGCTTTTTTCCCCCGTTCTCGTAAATTTTTGACATCCTCAACATCCAAGTCAGCAAATAGTTTGCGTAGCTTTGCTTCTAAACCTGCTGATTTGATGAAATGACGATAGGCGTAAGCAGTGGTGGCGAATCCGGTAGGAACGTTAATCCCTTTAGGCGTTAGCTGTTGAATCATTTCGCCCAGTGAGGCATTTTTACCACCAACTAACGGGATATCAGCAATTCCAACTTCATCAAACCATAAGATGAGCGATCGCTCTTGAGCAGATGGAGATAAAGTGCTTTTAGATATTGTAGTCATAATTACCTTTTAAATTTATACTCAATTTGTAAGTGCGTAACCTTTAGTATATTTTTCCCATCTTTAATTTTAGATTTTTCATTCTGTCGTGTAACTTTAAATTTGGCGATTAAATACAACTTTATAGTCAATAAAAGTTAACAAATATTTAGGTTAAGAGCTTGATCAAAATACCGGATGCAATACACAATGGCGCAATTAGAACGACTACTAAAAATGGCAGAAGATGAGTTAACTGAGTACAGTACTGATGCCCGGAAAATGGAAAAACTACGCCGTAAAATAGGTTTATCAGTCTCCGCAGCCGAACAGCGACAAGTCAAAGAAGCATTATTAGTTAATAAGCAATCTTCTAATATAATTACTCAAATTGTCGAAGAGCAAAGACAAACAGTAGCCTTACCATTTTGGGGAATTGCTGGATTGGGTTTGTTATTCGGAATTTCTTTAAATCAACCTTTCTGTTTGTTAGCCGCTATACTTGGTACTGTATCAGCTTACAGAATTCAAAAATGGGGTTGGCAATTGCAGGCAAGGAGTCTATTGTTACAAACATTAGAAGATATTGAAGAGCGTATTGCCCAACCTAAATAGATACACTTTATAGATAAATTGTCTATATAAATTTGTATTTTAATATACAATTTAATTGGCTTTTTACTCGGTTCACACCTCCTAAGTACTTAACAATTCCTTTGGGATCACCATAACAAAAAAAATTAGATATTGGATTTGATTCAGGTATTTATCAAGAAACGCAGAGGGCAGGAGGCAGGAGGCTCAGTTGGAATACTGTTTTCTGCACTAGCGCCCGTGACAATCATCGAACTTGGGTTTAAGATACCCACCAAATTTTCTCGTTTTGTGGCCCCAATTAACTACGATGTTGAATCCCCTTCTAAATTGAACCTTCTGCCCTCTGCCTCCTGCCTTCTTCAAAATCCTGGTTTGCGTGCAATAAATGCTATATGACCCTTCGGGAGAACGTATTGACCATAACTGCGAGTTGTTTCAACTTGAAAGCCAACACCAGAGAGTTCACTTGCAATAGCTGTTGCTTCGTATAATCGCACGTGGTGTACTTCGTCAGATCGTCTGTAGTGTTCCCCCATCTTACGGAAGCTGATAATTCGGCGTGTCAAAATCATTTGCTCTCGATCTTCCGATTTTTCAACTAATACTACCCAGCTTTCTCCTTCAGTGAAACCCTTAGTTGTAGTACCTTGTGCAACTTGTCCTTTTTCGGCAATGTCGAAGATGAATACACCCCCAGGAGTTAAAGCATTATATATGCGCTGAAAAAGCTGAACAAGAATTTGGCGATCGTTGTCTCGATCAAACAGGTAGCTGATACATTCACTAATGGAGGTGACAGCATTACATGGCGGAATCTCTATTTTGAATAGTGACTCGATCCGAAATTCGGCATCCGGCACTCTTGTTCGTGCAATATTAATCATTGACTCAGAAATATCAACTCCGAGAACACGATAATGAGCCTTAGTAAGTTCTTCTGCCCATAATCCACTTCCACAACCCAAGTCAACCACTAATCCATGATGTATTTTGTTTTGAGCGAGGATTTCTAAAATGCCGGGAGCGGATTTGAGAGCGAAGTCACGGAAACCGTCATCATGAATAAATGCGAGGTCTTCTTTGTACCATTCATTCATATTACTTAGAGGCTATTTATAAATATTTTGAGGCTAAATTCATATTACGAGCCTAAGAGCCTGTCAAGAAACAACTTTTACAATTTATTATCTAGAAAGCTTACTGAGAAGGCATTTCTAGCTCAAAAGAGGCAAGGTTGTTACATGACAAGCTCTAAGAGGGTGTTTGAACAGTCCTCTTCTTGGTAGCAAAACGTTTTAGATCCCCCTAAATCCCCCTTAAAAAGCTATCCATTACCCGGATCTTTCTCAACAAAACATAAAAATACTTAAAGAAAGGCGAAAAGGTTGATAGA